>JBIKTI010000062.1:0-9158 GCA_044348205.1 Phycisphaerales bacterium
CCCGCCGACTCCGACGCTGCGCCCATCGTCGATGGCGACCGCATTCATCTCGGCGGAGCCGTCGGCTCGCTCCCGCGCGGCGCCGTGCTTCCTGGCGTCGTCGCGCTGCGCACGGCTCCAGAGCGGCTCGCACTGGGCGACGCGCTCTCGCCGGCCGATGCGGCCGACGCGTTCGCCTTCACCCCGATCGGCGAGATCGGCGGCTGGTTCGTGGCCATCGCCCCCGCAGAGCATCACACGCCCGCGTCGCTTGCGGCGGTGAGCGCGATGCTCGTCGCGTCTGGCCTCGATGTCGGCGTCGTCGTCCACATGGGCGGCGGCTGGGTCGAGATCGTCGGGCCCGACCTCGCGGTGCGCTTCCGCGACACGATCCCCGCGTCGTGGCAGCGCCGCGTGCTCGACTCCTTCGGCGGGTTCCTCGTCACCGCGCTGGCGGAGGACGAGTGGCTCCTCGAGGGCGAGAGCCGCTTCGGTGGCGATGCGTGGAAGGTCCTGCGCGCGCTCGAAGTGCGTCGCGACATCGAGGAAGCGGGCAACGCGCGACCGCTCGGCGCGGACGCCGAATCGAGCGGAGCCGTCGGAGTCGCACCATGAGCCGCGACGGGTCGGAGTTCTCGTCGTGGTTTCGGCAGTCCGCAAGCATGGAGTTCTCAATCATGAAGTTCGATCGCACGCGCTCTTTCGTCCTCGCCGCATCGCATCTGTTTGCCCGCGGCACGATCCTCGTCGCGGCCCTCGCCGCCGCAGCACCTGCGTCGGCGGGCGACGAGATCGGCGTCCTGAACTGCCGCACCCCGTCGGGGCAGTCCGTCGTCGGCGTGCGTCCAGGCCAGACCTTCGTCGCGCGGGTATCGCTCTCGAGCGATCTCCCGCTCGTCTACAACTCCGCGATCTTCCGGCTCGTCCTCAGCCGCGACGGCGTCTCGATCGACGACTATGCGTGGGCGCAGCCCTTCGAGACGGGCGGGCCGACCGACTTCAGCCTGATCGGCGTCGACCTCCCGTCGGTGATCGATGCGGAGACGCTCGCGGGGCCGACCTATCCGAAGGGCCTGATCGACGCGGAGTTCGCGAACTTCCTCATCGAAGGCGACGCGGGAACGGGGATGGTCGCGGAGGTCGAGCTGACGATGCCAGCGAAGGCCGAGCCAGGCGAGACCGTCTTCATCGTCGCCGTGCCCGATACCTTCGCCCTGGGCTTCATTCCATACCCGATTGCGGCGGGTTCGGTGCTGACGGCGCGCGTCACCTTCTCGCCCGACTTCGATGGCGACGGGATCATCGGTGGCGGCGATCTGGCGACCTATCTCGCCCGTTGGGGAACCCCGGACGGCGACCTCACGGGCGACGGTCTCTCGAACTCAGAGGACCTCGCGTTGCTGCTTGCGAACTGGAGCTGAGCGGCGCAGCGGGGGGCGAGGCGTCCCTCGTCCACGGGTCTCGAGGGCGTCGATCGGCCCCGCGTCGGGGCCAAGCGGCGAAATTCCGCGATTTCCAGGCAGGAAGGGCCGCCGCATGGCAGGATGCGTGCGTATCCACGCGCACCACATCGGGCGCATGCCCGTCCTTCTGAGGATTCCCGCCATGCCATGTGCAGCAGCCATCACAGCCGTTCTTCTGTCGATCGGCGCGTTGAGCGCAGGAGGCGCAGCGCCGCTCCCCGAGTCGCCCGTCGCACGGCCCGTCGCGCCGCCAGTCGCGCCCGACTTTCCCTCGCGCGTGGTCGTCAAGTTCAAGGATGAGCTGAAGGTTCGCGCGAGAGATGGAAGGCTGACGGGCGTGGGCGTGGCGCCAGGGGCCGCGCGCGGCCCCGCGAAGGACCGAGGACAGTTCGCCGATCGCCTCGCGGCGCTCGGACTCGACCCAGCGATCGAGTTCGTGCAGCTCTTGCAGCTTCCGCAGGAGAGGCTCGCCTTTCTCGAGGAGCGCGCGCGCAAGGCGTCTGGCCGCGCCCAGCCCGACCTCGCGTCGATGATCGAGCTGCGCGGCCCGCGCGAGGCGATGGACGCGGCGGTCGCAGCGCTGCACGCCTCGCCGCTCGTAGAGTGGGTGCAGTACGAGATGCTCACCCCGCCGCCGCCCTTCGTCGGCGGCTGCGCGGACTTCGCGCCCGCGACTCCGTCGTATGTCTCGCTGCAGGGATACCGCGGCCCGAACCCAGGCCTCGACATGGACGCGCTCTGGGCCCGCGGCAACGCGCGCGGCGCAGGCATTCGCGTGGCCGACTGCGAGTACTGGTTCAACCCCGACCACGAGGACCTCTGTGGCGTCGTACCTGAGCCGGGGCAGACGCCTCGGCAGGAGATCATCACCTGGGGCTGGCACGAGCATGGCACCGCCGTCCTCGGCGAACTCGTGGGTGCGGACAACGGCTACGGAGTGCTCGGCCTCGTGCCCGACGCGAGCGCGTACTTCTTCCCCGAGTGGACGGTCGAGGGCGGCTCGCGTCGCGCCACCGCGATCGCTCAGGCTGTCGCCGCTGTCGCTGCGGGCGATGTCGTCCTCCTCGAGATGCAGACGGCGCTCTCCTCGGGAAGCACGGCCTACGGGCCCGCGGAACTCGACCTCTCCGTCTGGACCATCACGAAGAACGCGACCGACGCGGGCGTGGTCGTGGTCGCGGCCGCAGGCAACGGAAACCAGAACCTCGACTCCGCCACCTACGCCTCCTATCGCGCCAGGGGCGACAGCGGAGCGATCATCGTCGGCGCGGGAAGCGCCACGGTCCAGCACGGAAAGCTCAGCTTCAGCACCTTCGGAAGCAGGGTCAATGTGCAGGGCTGGGGCGAGGCCGTGTTCACGGCGGGCTACGGCAACTACGCGCAGCTCGGCGGCGACGCGCGCCAGCGCTACATCGCGACCTTCAGCGGCACGAGTTCCGCGAGCCCCTTCATCGCCGCGTCGTGCGCCGCGCTCCAGAGCTATGCGGTCGCCAACATCGGCCGGCGCCTGACGCCGCTCGAGCTGCGCGAGATCCTCGTGGCCACAGGCAGGCCCCAGCAGGGCGCTGGCGGCGCGATCGGCCCATTCCCGAACCTTCCCGCAGCCGCCGATGCTGTGCTCCTGCTTGGCCCGCCATCTCCCGACTTGAACCAAGACGGAACGGTGGATGGGTCCGACCTCGCCGTGCTGCTGCAAGCATGGGGGCCCTGCAGCGGGTGCGGCGCAGACCTTGATCGAAGCGGCGATGTCGGCGCAAGCGACCTCGCCGCGATGCTCGACGCGTGGGGCCCCGCGGACTGAGGAGCCCGCGCAACGGCGCCATGCGCCTGTTCTCCCGTCCGGCCGGCCGGGCACCCCGATCAGCGCTCGGCTGCCCGCCGTGCTCTTTGACCCGCACGAGCCCGCCCGCTTCCCCGCGCCGAAGCTCGTGATCGCGCAGGACGCGCTGGCGTGTTCGCTCAGGCTCGACTTCTCGCGCGCGAACGAGGCGCTCGACGCGTTCGCGCCGCGTGGCCCGCGGGCATGCGTGCGAAGCCTCGGCTCGTGCGGGGGAGCCCTTGATTCGATGCGTGTCACGAATCTCGCGACCCATTCGGGTGTCGGCGGAACGCTTTGCGCTGAAAATCCCTCGGTTTCGCGATCCGATGACAGGTGTGCCGTGAGTTTCACGCTGCATCTGACGGCGCGCGCGGGCGCCAGGCTCTTCCGGATGTCGTACTTCGGAGGAACACACAGTGTCCGCCGCCGAACGCCTGCGCGTCGGCGCACCTTGGATTTCCAGCCCATGCATCATGCACTCCAGTTCATTCTTCGCACCGCGTCGATCGTGGGCGCGCTCACGGCTTCTCTCGAGACCGCGCGAGCCAATCTCATCGTGAATGGTTCGTTCGAGCAGGATCCGAGCGCCGTCGTTGCAAGCGGCCCGTACGGCGACTACGGAGCCTGGATCCGCCTCGCACCAGGAACGGCCTATCTCACGGGTTGGACCGTCGGCGGTTTCGGCGGCGGCGGCGTGCAGGGCGTCGACTGGCACCTCGGCACGAGTTCGTACTCGCCGCGTCCTGCGAAGGACGGCCTGCGGATGATCGACCTCAACATCGATGGCACCGGCGGACAGGGAAGCGGTCAAGGAACGATCTCGCAGGGCTTCGCGACGCAGGTCGGTGCGTCCTACACCCTCAGCTTCTGGTTGGCGGGGCCGAGTTCGGGCGCACAAGGCGGAACGCTCGACCCGAGGTCGGTGCATGTCGACATCACGGGCAGCGCAACCCAGACCTTCTCGGTCGTGGCATCCGACCCCTCCAACCAGGTGTGGTACCAGCAGGTCTTCACCTTCGAGGCGAGCACTGCGTGGACGACACTCACCTTCTCGCCGCTCGAGGGCACGCAGACCAGCGGCTTCTGGGGCCCGTTCATCGACGATGTTCAGGTGCAACTGGTCCCGGCTCCCGGCGCGCTGGCGCTGCTCGGCCTCGGAGTCCTCTGCCCGGCAATCCGCCGCCGCTCGCGGCGCGCGTGACAGACCGTCGCGCACGGCGCGTGCCAGTCAGTGCCAGGCACTGCATGGCATGTGCCGTGCACGGGCGTGGCGGTACTCTGCGGCGATGTTCCAAACCTCGCTTGCCGCCACGATGCTCTGCCTTGCGTTCGCCCTCCCGGCTGTCGCTGTCGCGCTGCCCGACGAGAAGTCCGACGACAGGCCCGACGAGGTCGCCGAACTCGCGGCATGGTCTGCGACGCGCGACGCGCGCATGGCGTGGTGGCGCGACGCGCGCTTCGGCATGTTCATCCACTGGGGGCTCTACTCGCCCGCGGGCGGCTTCTGGAACGGCAAGCGCTACGAGCAGCACTATGCGGAGTGGATCCAGCATTGGGCCGCCGTTCCGTGCGCCGAATATGCGCGCGAGATGAAGCCGAAGTTCGCGCCCGACGCAGGATTCGCAGACCAGTGGGCCGAGCTCGGAGAGGCCGCGGGCATGCGTTACGCCGTGCTGACCGCGAAGCACCACGACGGCTTCACGCTCTTCAACTCGGGCGAGGCATACTCGAAGTCGAACGAGATCGCGGGCGGCACCAACATCTCGCCCGCTGGGCGCGATGTGGCGCGCGAGTTCGCAGAGGCGATGCGCGCGCGCGGGCTGCGGGCGGGCTTCTACTACTCGCTTCTCGACTGGCAGCACCCAGACGCCTACGCGATGGCGCTGCCGGCGTACCCGAAGACCGAGCGCGCGCGCGACCACGCGCGCTATCTCGCCTACATGCGCGGCCATGTGAACGAGCTCCTCGAGAACTACGGGCCGCTCTCGACGATCTGGTTCGACTACTCCGACCAGACGCATCAGGGCGCGGCGTGGGGCGCCGCGCAGCTCTTGGCCGACATGCGCGCGAAGCAGCCCGAGATCCTCGTCAACAACCGCCTCTACAACGGCCTCGAGAACAAGAACGGCGACTACGGGACACCTGAGAAGTATGTGCCGCCGACGGGCCTTCCAGGCATGGACTGGGAGGTGAACCACACGCTGAACGAGAGCTACGGCTTCAGCGCGCACGACGCGAACTGGAAGGACACCGCGACGGTGGTGCGGCTTCTCTCGGACATCGTGTCGAAGGGCGGCAACCTCCTTCTCAACATCGGCCCCGATGCCAATGGCCGCGTGCCAGAGCAGGCCGAGCGCGCGCTGCGCGGCGTGGGCGAGTGGATGAAGGTCAACGGCGAGGCGATCTATGGAACGACGGCGAGTCCGTTCCAGCGCCTGCCGTGGGGGCGCGCCACGCAGAAGGCGGGCGTCCTCTACCTGCATGTCTTCGACTGGCCGACCGACGGGCGCCTCGTCGTGCCGATGCAGGGCGAGGTGCGCGACGCGCGGTTGCTTTGCAGCGATGCGACGCTCAAGTGGGGCTCGAGCGAGCAGGAGGCGGGGCGGCTCGTCGTCGAGCTTCCTGCGAAGGCCGTCGACGCCGCCGTCTCCGTCGTGCGCCTCGACCTCGTGGGCGAAGTCATGCCGATGTCGTTCCTCGTGTTCCCAGCGGCGGACGGCGCCATCACGCTTACTCCGCACGATGCGACGCTCGAGGGCCCCTCGATCCGCGTCGAGCGTGTCGGCGTGATCGGCGATGTGACGCACAACATCGGATATTGGCTCGATCCCGCTGCGACCGCGTCGTGGCCCGTCGGCGTTGGCGCCGCGCAGCAGGGCGTGTACCGCGTGGAGATCGACCTCGCGTGCGCCGACCAAGCGGCGGGAGCCCGCATGCGTTTCGAGGTCGAAGGCGGCGCTGGTGCGCCCGAGTTCACCGTGCCCGCGACGGGCGGCTGGCAGTCGTATCGCACGCTCGAGGCCGGCCGAGTCGAGCTGCCGTTCGGCTCGCACCGCGCGAACCTGCGCGCCCTCTCGAAGCCGGGCGAAGCCGTCGTCAACATCCGCGCTGTGCGGCTCGTGCGCGTCCGCTGAGGTGAGCCAGACGCACGGACTGGCGTAAGGCGCCTATCCTCCCGCCCGATGTCCGATCCTTCTCCACGCGATCTCCATGCGGCTTCGCGTCAGCGCACGGGCGTCGATCTTGGCTGGAACCTCGACAACTCGTACGCGCGGCTGCCTGCTGTCCTGTTCGACCCAAGCACGCCCGCTGCCTTTCCGAAGCCGACGCTCGTGATCGCAAACGAGGCGCTCGCGCGGGAACTCGGGCTCGATCTCTCGCGTGCGAGTGTCGGCGAACTCGCCGCGATCTTCAGCGGGCAGACGGTGCCTGCGGGCGCGACGCCGATCGCGCAGGCCTACGCAGGGCACCAGTACGGGCACTTCACCATGCTCGGCGACGGGCGCGCGATCGTGCTCGGCGAGCAAGTCACGCCACGCGGAGCGCGCGTCGACATCCAGTTCAAGGGTTCGGGCGAGACGCGCTACTCGCGACGCGGCGACGGGCGCGCGGCGCTCGGGCCGATGCTGCGCGAATACATCGTCAGCGAGGCGATGCATGCGCTCGGCGTTCCCACGACGCGGAGCCTCGCTGTGGTTGCCACGGGCGAGATGGTCGCGCGCGGCGACGAGAAGCAGGGGGCCGTGCTCGCGCGCGTGGCGTCGAGCCACATCCGCGTCGGCACCTTCCAGTTCGCGGCTGGGCTCGACGATCTCGCGGCGCTGCGGGCGCTGGCCGACCACGCGATTGCTCGGCATGACGCGGCCCTCGCCGATTCGCCCGACAAGTACGCGGCGTTCCTCGCGGCCGTGATCGCGCGCCAGGCTGCGCTCGTCGCGCGATGGCAGTGCGTCGGCTTCGTCCACGGCGTCCTGAACACCGACAACACGCTCGTCTCGGGCGAGACGATCGACTACGGCCCGTGCGCGTTCATGGACGCCTACAACCCAGACACGGTGTTCAGCTCGATCGACCACCACGGGCGCTACCGCTACGCGCACCAGCCTGCAATCATCCAGTGGAACCTCGCGCGCCTCGCCGAGGCGATGGTGCCGCTTCTCGCAGACGACGAACCCGCCGCGATCGCGCGGGCGAACGAAGCGCTCGACGCCTTCGCGCCGCTCTACCGCGCTGCGTGGCTTGCGGGCATGCGCGCGAAGCTCGGGCTCGTGCGCGAGGACCCCGAGGACCTCGCGCTCGCGCAGTCGCTTCTTGCCGCGATGGCCGCGCAGCGCGCAGACTTCACGAACACCTTCCGCGCGCTTTCGAACGGCGATACGCCCGCGGGGCTCGACGCGTGGGCCGAACAGTGGAACGCACGGCTTGACCGCGAGATACGGCCGCGCAGCGAGGCACTCGCCACGATGCGCGCTGTGAACCCCGCCGTGATCCCGCGGAACCACCGCGTCGAGGCTGCGCTCGCGGCCGCGGAGGAGCGGGGGGATCTCGCGCTGTTCCACGAACTTCTCGCAGCCGTGTCGAGGCCATTCGACCTCGCCGCGAGCGACGGGCACCTGGCCGAGCCGCCGCCGAGCGACTTCGCGCAGTGCTACCGAACCTTCTGCGGAACCTGAGCGGCTGGCTAGCGTGTCTTTGCTGTGCGCGTGATCCCGAGGCACCGAAGCATGGTCGATTGGAACAGCAGACCCGCCGGGGGGCGCCCGGCGGGTCTGCGAGATGTCGTCTCGGAATGTTCGATGCCGGCGCGGCGTTCAGCGGCGACGACGACCGACCAATCCCGCGATTCCAAGGAGCGCCACGGCGCCGGGCGCGGGGACTCCGTTGGCGGTGATCGTCCAGTTGCCGGGGAGACCAAAGCTCTCGATCGTTCCGAACTGCCCTGCAGGAACGCTGCTCAGGTTGTTGATGTCGACGGTCGCGCCGAAGGCCGCGTACGAGCGGTTCGAGACCGGGGCGGTCGTGTCCCACCCTGCGGGGAAGAAGCTTCCACCGGCAGGAGAGGTGAACAAGAAGCCGACCGCAAAATTGCCGGCGACAGCCACATCGGGGACGGCGATGTCGATGAAGGTCGCGACGGACGAGATGGTGCCGGCAGACGACCAGACGAGCGTTCCATCCCACGGCGTTCCGCCGTTGGCATCGGAGTAGATCACCGCGGTGAAGCTCTGCCCGACGAGATTGGTCAGACTCGAGATACCGAACGCGATGCTGATCTGGTTGATCGCGGTGTCCGATCCGGTCAGGCTGAAGGTGTTGAGGTAGACGGCCTGCAGAGAGGTGGCGGGGTCATTGACGCCGACGCCGCTGTCCGCCACTCCATCACCGATGCTGTAGAAGTCGGCAGAGGCGACACCTGAAACAAGCAGCGCGGATGCCGCGACTGCGCTCACGAGGGAAGTGTGCTTCGACATAGGGATATCTCCATGGCTCCGGGAGGTGGGGAAGGGACTTCGTGACACTGCGGAGAGGCGTGGCTTCGAGACAAGGGCCACCACGCATCAGGGAATCGCTTCGCAGCTTGGAATCCAGCTCGGGAGAATCGACCAGGAGCGCGGGCCGTGGTCCGAACGGAATCCCATGGCTCAATCTGCCACGGGAGCGGGCCGAGTCAAGAACAGCGCCGCCGCTTTCACGCGAATCGTCAAGACTATTTAAACAGTGCCACGGATTTGAATCGTGGCGGCGACGCTGCGAGGCGCTCTGAAGCGGCTTCAAGGTGGGACTTGTGCTCGATCGTCGCCGCGACGGGAGGCTTGATCCGTCACGGCGTCCCGTCATCATCAGATTGGCGATGCTTGGTGCGTGGGGCCCTGTTTCTGCGAGGTCCGGGCAGTGCT
>JBIKTI010000063.1:0-9141 GCA_044348205.1 Phycisphaerales bacterium
GATGGTGTAGCGCCGCGCGCCGCGCGGGAGATCGACGCGGATCGTCTCGCCGACGCGAGCCTTCATCAGCGCCACGCCCATCGGGCTCGTGGTCGTGACCTCGATGTAGTCGAGGTCGAAGCGGCCCGTCGACTGCCCGACGAGGCGATAGAGGTCCTCGTCGCCGCCGTCGTCGTCGCGGAGGCGCACGATCGCGCCCACGAAGACCATGTCCTGCGGCAGCGCGCTCGAATCCGCGACCTGCGCGGTCACGAGGCGCTCCTCGAGGTCCTTGATCTTCGCGTCGTTCATCGCCTTGTCTTCGCGCGAGGCGTGGTACTCCGCGTTCTCCCTGAGGTCCCCGAGGGCGCGCGCCTCCGCGATGCGCTGAATGAGCATCTTGTCCATCGCACGCAGCTCCGCGAGCTTCTCGATGAGCAGGGCCTTCTCTTCAGAAGTGATGAAGTCCATGGCAAGTCCTCGCAACGGTCTCGGGAAAACAGGCGACGCGGGAGGGGGCTCCCGCGTCGGCCCATCAGTCTAGCGGAACCGCCCCCTCAGGTCGACCACGGGCAAGCCGCCTCACCCGCGCCGTCAGGAGCACTGTCCACGCCACCACTGCGACGACGAGCGCCGTGCGGAGGATCGCAAGGTCCGCGCTCGGCGGGTCGAGCGGCGTCGGCGAGGCGAATCGCCCGAGAAGCGCGGGTGCGCTGACGGGAACGATGGAGTCGAGCCAGCCGCGCGACTCCGTCTCCGCCGAGTTCGGGGTGTCGAACGAGGGCCCCGCGCTTGGCGAAAGCCACTCAGCGACGACCGCAAGCGCGAAGGGGAGGAGTGCAGCGACGGTGGCCACAGCCATTCCCGCTGTGCGGCGCCGCTGCGACCGTGCGCCCTGCACCGCGCCGAGGATCGCGGCCGTGAGCGCGACCGCTGCCGCGAGCGCGCCGATCACGCAGAGCGTGCGGGTCAGCGTCCAGCTCGTCACGAGCCGCAGCGGCCACACGACGACCTGCACCAGCACGACGAGCGCGAGGCCGTCGAGCGCGGCCTGGAGGATCGGCGCACGCGATGGGCGAGCGGAGAGACGCAGGAGCGGCCAGCCGATGGCCACGCCGACGCCGATCGAGACGAAGAGGATCTCAAGCGACGGGCCGTAGCTTGCCGACTGCGGCTGCACCGGCGGGCGGACGCCGAAGAGAATCACCCACGAAAGGAAGATCCAGAGCGCCGCCAGCACCACGAGCGCGCGTGGGACTGTGAGTGGTTGCGTGCCGTCGTCGACGGGCGCGGTCGTTCCGCGATCCCGATTCTCGTCGTCGCCGAGCGATGGAATCGCAGCGGCCAGCGCCTCGCCGATGTGTGCATCGGCGTTCGCGCTGGTGTCCGCGCCAATCTCTGGACGCGGGAGGTCGAGCGGGTCGCGCTCGTCTGTTCGGTTCTGGTCGCTCGTCACGGGGAACCTGCGCCCCTCGGGTCCTCGCGGAAGGCTACTGCTCGCCAGGCGCGGCATCCGCGCGCAGTGTGACGAGGTCGCCGCGGAGGTCGATCACGCGGCCCTGGCCGCTGTCGATGCGCCGCTCGGTCGCATAGAGGTAGTCGAGCGTACGCAGCTTGGCGTCTGGCGTCACCTCGGCCACGGAGCGGTCGTTCGGGGCGCGGCCCCACAGGATGCGGCCGTTGTGACGGGTGACGAGCACGAGTTCCCGCGCATCGGTCGAGCGCGACACATCGATCGCGCTTACCTCTGCGAACCACGCGCGGCCCGCGAAGAGCCGTGCGAGCTCGAGGCCCATCGCCACATCGGCGCCAGGCCACTGTGTTCCATAGCCGCCTTCGGGCGCCGCCGCGCTGCCGACGATCGCGACATAGTGCGGAGAAGCAGGGCGGTGGCCCGCCGTCCACTGCATGGGCAGCAGATGACCTTCGTCGTCGACGAGGTAGTCGAAGGTCCCGTGGCGCACCACGGCGAACGGGCGCACGAATGTGGCGTCGATGCGGAAACCCCCATGATCGGCGAGGCGGACCTGCTCGACCGAGCGGAACCAGCCCGTCGAAAGCAGCGCCTCGCGCGCTGTCGCAAGCCTGCGCTGGTCGAGCGGCGAACCATCGCCCACCGCTGCGAGCACGCGGTCGCGCACTTCGGCGCGGCGCAGGCCGTCGAACCAGCCAGGAGCGCTCGAGAACTCGAGGTCGAACGATGCAGCCGCCACGGTGGCGCGCTCCGCGAGGCGCGTCTGCAGCTTGGGGACGCCCCACCAGAGAAGCGCGATGCACGCTGCGAGGACGCCTGCGGCCGCGATGTTCGAGGCAGCGTTGCTTCCAGGGGCGAAGAGCCCGCGGAGGCCGTCGAGGCCATTGGCGATCTGGCCTGAGAGCGCGGAGAGGAAAGATCGTTTGCGGGCGTTCTTGGCCATCCGTGGCCGTCCTTCTGGCTGAAAGGGGGTGTCGTTCGCGTGGTCGAGGGTTGGGCGGCGCGCGTTGTGGCCGACGCCCACGCCTTCTTTCGACCTGACGCGGTCGCGGACTGTACCTGTTTCCTGCGCCTGATGACCGTCATGCGACGGGGGTGACCGTCATGCGACGGGGGTGACCGTCATCCGACGGGGATGACCGTCATGCGACGGGGACAGCTTCGGGCGCCCGCTGCGTGCGGTCGTCGTCGCGCGTCAGGGCAACCCGCGCCAGGCCCGTGCAGAACTCGGGCATCTCGACGCCCGTGTGGCGCGCCGCCATCGGCACGAGCGAGTGCGTGGTCATGCCCGGCGCCGTGTTGATCTCGAGGAACCACGAACCCTGTTCGTTCACGATGAAGTCCGCGCGTGCGGCATCGCGAAGACCGAGCGCCGCATAGATCGACCGCGTCGCGCGCCGCATCTCCTCTGCGACCTCCTCGTCGAGCTCGGGCTCCACCACATAGCGCGTCTCGTCGCTGTTGTACTTGGCGTCGTAGTCGTAGTACTCGCCAGGGGGGATGATCTCGATGATCGGCAGGACCTCGCCGTTCACGATGCCGACGGTCATCTCGCGGCCCTCGATGTACTCCTCGGCCATGAGCGAGGGACGCTTTGGCTCGAGCTCGGCGCGCGCGATCATCACGGACTGCTGGTCGCGGCAGATGCGCAGGTCGACGCTCGAGCCGTCGTTCGCGGGCTTGAGGACCAGCGGCGGGTCGATGTCGATGAGTTCCCGCCGAAGCACCTCGCGGGCGCGCGGCGTGCGGATGTCGAGCCGCATGGCGTGCATCTTGGTCGCGAGCTTGTTCATGGCGATCGCGGCGGGCCGCGACCTCGGGCCGACGAACGGGACGCCGTCCTCCTCCTCGAGCTGCTCGAGGATCTTCTGCAGCTCGCCGCCCTCGCCCCACGGCCCGTGGAGGACGGGGTAGACGAGGCTCGGCCGTTGGGCGCGAAGCCCTTCGATGTCGATGCGGTCGATGACGAGCGGCACGACCTCGAACGCTCCGCCCTCCGCGAGCGCGCGCGCGACCTCTGCGCCCGAGTTCAGGCTGACCTCACGCTCCGCGTCAGTGCCGCCCATCAGCACGAGGACGCGCGGACGGTGGTCGTGGGGCTCATGGGCGCGGCGGGGGTGCTGATCGGAGGCGTTGCTTGACTTGGACACGGGGGACTCCTCTTGAAACCGTCGGTTCCACCAACACGATCAGCCGGCTGCCTCGCCGCGACGCCAGAAGACGACCTCCGTCGCGAGTTCGACGCCGAACCGACGCAGGACTTCCACCTGCACACGCTCGACCAGCCGCCGCATGTCTGCGGCGGATCCATGGCCGGCCCCCTCCACACGGTCGAAGGCAAGGAAGTTTCCGTGCTCCTTGCTCACCACAGCCGCGCCGATGCGCGTGCCCTTCAGGCCTGCGAGATCGATCAGCTTGCCTGCGCTCTCCCGCGAGCCGTCGGGCATCGTCGGGTTGCGGAACATGCAGCCCGCGCTCGAGGCGCCCATCGGCTGCGTCGACTTCTTGTACGAGAAGATCTCGAGGACGCGCTTGCGGCAGGCGACGGGGTCGTCCGGCTCGACGCGCAGCACCGCCCACGCGACGACGCCCGCAGGCAGGTTCGTCTCGCGGTAGCCGAAATGCAGTTCGTCGCGGCCGTAGACGCGCAGTTCGCCGTCTGTTCCGACGACAGCGACCGCATCGACCGCGTCGCCGATCGCGCCGAACTTCCCGCCCGCGTTCATGCGGATCGCTCCGCCGAGGCTCGCGGGGATTCCCGACATCTGCTCGACCCCGCGGAGGCCGCGGCGCGCGCATTCCGTGACGAGGCGCTCCATCGATGCGCCACCGTGGACGCGCATCCGCTCGACGAGGCCGTCTGCGTTGAACTCGACAGCCTTGAACGCGGGGTCGTCGAGGAGGACGACGACCCCGTCGACTCCCTCGTCGTCGACGAGGAGATTCGCGCCCGAGCCGAGGACCCGCAGCGGGATGGCGTCGCGGTGGCAGCGCTCGACGAGCGTGGCGAGGGCGTCGACAGAGCGCGGATGGATGAGGACATCAGCGGGTCCGCCCACGCCGTACCAGGTGAGCGGGCCAAGCGGCCGATCGAGCTCGGCCACGACATCGAGGTCTGCGTAGAGGCTCGCTGGACCCGCCACGGTCATGCCACCGCCTCGGAGGCGAGGCCGCCAGCAGTGCGCGCACGCCCGCGGGCGAGGAAGTCGAGGGCGATCTTGTTCACGGGGCCAGCGCCCATCGTCACCACGAGGTCGCCGTCGCGGCAGTGCGCCTCGAGGTGCTCGACGATCTGCTCGAACGCTCCGATGTGCAGGGCGCGCGTTCCCTTCGCGGCGAGGCGGTCGACGAGATCCTGCGCGGAGACGCGGGTCTTCTCGACCTCGCTGTCGCGCACGAAGTAGATGTGCGGGACGATCACCTCGTCCGCCTCACGGAAGCAAGACGCGAACTGCTCGAGGAGGAAGCGCGTGCGGCTGTGCTGGTGCGGCTGGAAGACGCAGATGAGCCGCTCGGGCGCGTGCGCGGAGCGGAGCGCGCGCAGCGTCTTCTCGCACTCGGTGGGGTGGTGGCCGTAGTCGTCGAACACCTCGATTTGCGCGCCCGACTCGAGGATGCGCCTGCCGAGGAGCTGGCTGCGGCGGTCGAGGCCGTTGAACTCCGAGAGCGCGCACTCGATGTCGTCCCAGTCGGCGCCGAGCCAGTTGTTGATGATGCCCGCGGCCGCGCTGTTGAGCGCGTTGTGGCTTCCTGGCATGCGGTTCGTCCAGCTGCCGACCACATGGCCGCGCCACAGGACGCCCACGCGGCTCGCGGCCGCGTCGTAGATCACCTGGTAGTCGGCCTCGGGCGAGAAGCCGAAGGTGACGACCTCGCAGTCGATGCCGGCGCAGACCTCGCGGCGGTGGGCGCCGTCTTCAGCGATCAGCAGCTTGCCACCGTCGGCCGCCGCTGGGAGGAGCCGCGCGAAGTCGTGGAAGCTGGCGATGATCTCGTCGAGCGAGCCGTAGTAGTCGAGGTGGTCTTCCTCGATGTTGTTGATGAGGCCGATCGTCGGGTGATGCTGGTGGAACGAGCGGTTGAACTCGCACGCCTCGCAGACGAGGACGCCGGGCTTGCCGCGCAGCCTGCCCGTCGGGATCTCGAGCGCACCCGTGCGCGAGCCGCCGCCAAGCTGGCCGCAGGTGGCGCCCACGATCACGCTCGGGTCGAGCCCGCAGCGGATGCCGACCCACGAGGTCATCGCCGTGGTGGTGCTCTTGCCGTGGGTTCCCGCGATCGAGACGCCCGTCGTCCCGCGCTGCGCGCGGCCGAGCGCCTCTGCGTAGCTGATCCAGTCGACGCCCTCGGCATTCGCGGCGAGGATCTCGGGGTGGTCGCCCTTGATCGCTGCGGAGGCGACCACGAGTTCGGTGCCTGCTGGGATCGACTCCGCCGCTTGGCCCGTGCGGACGGGGACTCCCTCCGCGCGCAGCCGCTCGACGACCTCGCCCTCGCTCTGGTCGGAGCCCGTGATGCGGGCGCCGCGGCGCACGAGCATGAGCGCAAGACCGCTCATGCCACAGCCACCGATGCCGACGAAGTGCATGCGGAGGTCGAGCAGCGAGCCGCCGGCCCGCGGGGTTCGGGTGGTTTCATCCATCGTCGTTGCGTCCTGTTCGGGCTTTCTCACGCGCAGCGCTCCGTGCTTGGTGCCCAGGCCGGCCGAACCCGCCGCGTCCTCATTCGCGGGACAGATTCGACAGCGAGGACTCTATCGGCAGACGCTCGAACTTGCCCCGATTTTCCTGAGGGAATCACACGCCGCCCTTCGACGGCGCGCGGCGCGCCGCTGGGCTTGTGCGTGCGCGCGGTGCTGCGCGCGCGGCCCGCGGCGCCTCGGAGCAGAAGCGCGCGCAGATCGAATCGTCCGCGCAGGTGCCGCCGCGCGCCTTGCAGGCCCGCCTTCCGTGGAAGATCAGGAGGTGCGAGAGCAGGCACCAGTCCTCGCGCGGGAAGAGCGCCATGAGGTCGCGCTCGATTTGCTGCGGGGTCTTGCCGCGCGAGAGCCCGAGGCGCTCCGAAAGGCGCGCCACATGGGTGTCGACGACCACGCCCTCGTTGATGCCGAAGCAGTTGCCGAGGACGACATTCGCAGTCTTTCGCGCGACCCCGCGCAGGAGAAGGAGTTCCTCCATCGTGCGCGGCACCTCGCCGCCGAAGCGCCCGACGAGGAGGCGGCAGGTCTCGTGCACGGCCTTCGCCTTCGAGCGGAACAGGCCGATCGAGCGGATGTGTGGCTCGATCTCGGCGGGCGTGGCGCGGGCGTAGTCGGCGGGAGCGGGGAAGGCCTTGAAGAGCCCTGGCGTCGCCTTGTTCACCGCGACGTCGGTGCACTGCGCCGAGAGGATCGTGGCGATGAGGAGTTCATGCGGCTTCGACCAGTCGAGCTCGCAGTGGGCGTCGGGGTAGCGGGCCTTGAGCAAGGCGAGGAGTTCCGCCGCGCGCTGCTTCTGCGCCGCGGTCTTGCGGGGGAGCTTGGGCGCGCGCTCAGCCACGGGCGGGTTCGTCCTTCCCGCGGCCGTTCGCGCCGCCGCTCCAGCCGCGGCCAGCGCCGAGGAGCCCGACCAGCGCGACGAGCGCGAGCGCCTCTGTCGAGGCGAGGCGAGACGCCGCGTCGTGCGCGCCATCGACCGCAGGCTTCTTCGCGCGCGCCGCGTCGATGTCGCCCGCCCGCGCAAGCGCGCGGTAGGCGGCGTCCTCGCTGCGGAAGTCGCGCTCGCTGACGAAGCGCCCGACGAAGAGCCCTGTCAGGGCGATCCCCAGCGCCAGCGCCGCCGCGATGTGCACGGGGCGCAGCGATCGCCACGGAAGCGCCGCCACCACGAGCGCCGCCGAGACGACCCCGAGCACCGTGCGGAGCGGGCCCGTCAGGTCGAAGACGCGCTCGGCGAGATGCCCCGCGACGAGCATGCGGCCGAGCTCCGGCTCCGCGGCGAGAAACGCCTCGTACCCCGCGAGCGAGAGATCGAGTTCGCGCGCCGCGGGGAAGATCGCGGCTGCTGCGACGCCGCCCGCGAGCGCGAGGCCGAGCCAAAGACCGACCGCGATCGTGGCGACAGACTGGATGGTGAGGCTGAGCGGTGGAGCGCGCATCGCGCGCATGGTAGAGACCGTCCGCTCACCTCAGGCGCGCTGAACCTACACTCGCGTTCATGCCCACGGGCGACTCGGATCCTCGGCCATTCCTCGCGGCGACCGTCGCGCCGCTCGTCGAGCCCGGCGCCGCGGGCGGCGATGGTGCGGCGCTCCGCGACGCGATCGCATGGATGGCGGGGCTTGGCCTTCGCGGCGTTCAGTTCTCCGCCGCGTTCGCGGCGACGAGGCCGCGCGACCTCGACCGCTCTGCGCGGCGCGACCTCGCCGCGACCATCGCGCGGCACGAGCTCCTCTGCTCGGGAATCGACCTCTACATCCCGCCCGCGCACTTCACCGACCCCGCGCTGGTCACGCGCGCGGTCGACGCCATCCTCGGCGCGATCGGTCTCGCGTCGGACATTGGACGCGTGCCGCTGACTGCGCCGATTCCCACGGAGGGCGCGGCCGAGGCGCGCGCCGCTGCCGCGGAGAGCGCGCTCCGGCTTGGGGTGCCGCTTCTCGAGCCCGTCACGGCGAGGAGCGACGCGGGTGCCGTGCCCCCCGCGCCACCGTTTCTCGCAAGCGTCGACACGGCGGCGGTGCTCGCGGCAGGCGGCGACCCCGTCTCGGCGGTTGCGTCGCTTGGGCGCACCCTCGGTGGAGTCCGCGTGGTCGACCTTCTCAGAAGCGGCCTGCGCGGCCCGATTCTCGAGCGCGGCGAGTCGCGGCTCGACGCGGGCGCCCTACGCATGGCGCTCGAGCTTGCAGAGCCGTTCGCAGGCACAGCGGGCGGGGCGGGGCGGATTCTTCCCGTCCTCGATGCGCGCCAGTGGACGAACCCTCGCGAGGGCGTCGCAGCAAGCGTCGCGCGATGGCGCGCGCTCTGACACGCGTGCGCGCGCCGCGTTTCACTCGACGGCGCGCGCTGCAAGTCCCTACCATGGCCGCGACGCGCGTTGCGCGCGTGTCGATCGTCACGGGTGGACTCCCCACGGACAGATTCCGACTGAGAGGAACGGCATGGCACGCAAGGGCGGACCAGCTCTCTATGAACTCATGCGCCGCGGTGGCGCGTCCGCGGACCCGGGTGCCGCGAGCTCGAGCACGGGCGGGAAGGTTCGCGACGGTGGCCTCCAGCCCTTCGCGGGCAGCGACGCGAAGTGGCTGGCGTGGGTGAGTGTCTTCGTCGTGGCGCTTGTCGCCGCCTATCTCGTCGGCGTCACGCGCGGCGAGCGAGTGGGGCGTGCGCAGGCGATCGCAGAGCGTGAGGAAGAGCTTCGCCTCCTCTCGGAAGGCAGGCCGTCCACGCCACCCATGGCGCAGGTCCCCGCCGCCGAGCAGCAGCCCGATCGATCGGCCTCGAGCGCGGGCGCGTCCGAAAACCAAGCATTGGGTGCGTCGGGTGCGCTTGCACAGAATGGGCTCTCAGAGCCGATCGACCCGAACTTCCCGCCGCTTCCCCCGGCGCCTGCGGGGCTTGATCCCCGCCAATCTGGGCTGAACTACTTCGTGATCGCCGCCCCGCCCGAGGGGCGAGCGGACGACATCGTCCGCTTCTGTCGCGAGCGAGG
>JBIKTI010000510.1:0-3023 GCA_044348205.1 Phycisphaerales bacterium
AACGGGTGGTGGTGACAACGTCGGTCGACAACTTCCGGGGCACCCTTGGCGCTGGCGCCGACATCGTGGAAATGAGGGCCAATGTCAGCAACTCTTCCATTGAATTGGGCGGCGACGTTGACCGGTTCACCGTTAACGGCACCTTCACCAACAGTGGCGTCAACGCCGGTGGCGGCAGTGATTGGGTCTTGTTCAAAGGAGCGGTCAGCAATAGTTACATCGAAGGTTCGAGCGGCGACGACTTGGTGGAATTCAAGACCGACATCAATGGTTCGGTTGTGAGGCTCGGCACCGGTAGCGACGATCTGCGCTTCCTCGGCGACGTCACCAACACCACCGTCAATCTCGGTGGTGGCCAAGACAAACTCAGGATCTTCGATCCAAACGCCGACACCACCGGCCTGGTGATTCAAGGTGCCAGCTCCGACGACCTCCTGATCATCGGCACCACCAAATACAAGTTCGTCGGCGACTTCACCTGGGAGAACCTCAAAGATCCCAACGACGACGTTCGCTTCGGTCCCACGCCCTAGTCCTGAACCCTCTCCCCCCCAGCCTGATCGAGCTGCAACAGGCCCTTGCGGCCGCCCTTGCATCCAACAATCACACCACCGCCCGCACCCTGCTGCTGCAGTGGTTGCGGGCTTTTATTGTGGAGCTGCCCCCCCGGCCCCGGCGCCACCAGCTGCGCCAGCCCGAGCTCTGGGATGGCCTGGTGGAGCACGCCCACGCCAGCGGCGACCACTCGCTGATCGAGCGCTACTGGCAACTGCTCGACCGCCTCGATGGCCCCACGCCGGCCCCCGGCACCCTGGAGGCCCTGCCGCTGCTCGGCGTGCCGATCCTCAACCGGGTGGATCTGCTGCAGCGCCTGCTCGACAGCCTCGATCACCCGGTGCGCACCCTGGCGGTGGTCGACAACAGCGCCGGGGCGCTCAGTGCCGAGCTCGAGGGCCTGCGCCAGCGCGGCCATCCGCTGGTGCAGGCAATCCAGATCGCCCGCCCCTTCGCCAACCTGGGCGTGGCCGCCAGCTGGAACCTGATCCTCAGCAGCTTCCCCGAGGCCCCCTGCGCCCTGCTGGCCAACAACGACATCCGCCTCGCCCCCGGCGTGCTTGCCGCCGCCCTGGAGCGCATCGATGCCGGCCGGCCCCAGTTTCTGGCGCTGCTGCCGCAGCCCCACGCCTTCGCCGCCTTTCTGCTCACCTGCCGCTGCTGGGATCAGCTCGGCCTGTTTGATGCCAATTTCCACCCCGCCTATTGCGAGGATCTCGACTACCACGACCGCCTGGCGGCCAGTCCCGCGATCGACCAGCTCGATGGCAGCTTCGCCCACGCCGCCATGACCGCCCTCAATAGCGAACACAGCGCCACGATCAACAGCGATCCCGAGCTGCAGCGCCACAACCGCACCAGCTACGCCCTCAACCGGCTCTGGTATCTGAGCGAGCGGCGCCTGCGCCGCGATCCCCGCGGCAGCTGGCGCCGCCTCTGGCTCAGCCAGTGGCGCCACGACACCGCCAACGACACCGCCCGCGACGGCTGAGCCCAGCCACCCCATGAGCGCCCGCCCGTCTGCGACCCCAGCCGCCCCAGGGCCATCGCCCCGCAGCCTCTCCCACCTGCTCCAGCTGCAGGAGCGCGGCGCGCTGCAGGTGCGCACCGCCGCCGCCTACCGCCAGCTGGTGGAACAGGTGGGGCTGGCCGAGGCCTATGCCGACACCCACGTGGTGGTGGCCGCCGAGGCCCTGTTCACCGACCAGGCCAGCCTCCAGCTCAGCCTCGGCCCCACCGACCCGCCGATCCGCCTGCGCGACCTGCGCCTGGCCAACGTGCGGGCCCTGGCCAGCGGCGGCCCCGGCGAGCTGGCGCTGCCGATCGGCGCCGGCGGCGCCCAGGTGCTGGCGGCCCTGCTGGCCGGCGAGCGCGTGCCCCTGGCGGCCCGCGGCCGGGCCACGCCCCAGCACCCGCGCCCGGAGCTGCATGGCGAGCTCGGCCTCGAGCAGCTCGGCGTGGCCCGGCTGCTGCTGCACCGCGCCATCCAGGAAAACGGCATCGTGGCGGTGAGCAGCGCCGAGGGGCTCTGCCACACCCCCTGCGGCGCCCTGCTCGGCCCGCTGGTGAATGCCCTCTACACCTGCCCGGGGGCCGGCAGCATCGGCCTCACCATGCCGGGCCTGCAGCTGCTGGGGCCGGGCTCGCCGGTGCTGGTGGCCGGCGCCACCGGCTGGGTGCTGGGCAGCGGCAGTGGCCACCAGCCCGAGCCGCGCCGCCTGCCCAGCGGCCATGCCCTCAGTCCGGGGGCCTCGGCGGCGGTGGCGGTGGATCTGCACGGGCTGGATCCGCGCTGGATCCGGGCCTGCCGCTTCGAGGGCCACGACAGCGCCCTGCTGGTGGCGATCGCCGCCCCGGTGCCCCTGCTCGATCCCACCAGCGCCGAGCAGGCGGCCGCTGGGCCGGCCCAGCTGCAGGCCCCGGTGCTCGATCTGGCCATCCCCCGGCGTGTCAAGCCCGCCCTGGGCATGGTGAGCTATGCCGAGCTGGAGTCGGGCAGCGTGGCGGTGAAGGGTCAGCAGTTGCGCTGCGCCCCGGCCCACAGCCCGCGGCTGGCCGCCAGCCTGGCCGCTGAGCTGGTGGAGCGCCTGCAGCGCCGGGAGTTTCCGCTGCAGCTGCCCGCCCAGCCCCTCGCCAGCCGCCCCACCCTGGTGCCGCTCGATCTCTGAACCGCCGCAGGCCTGCGGCTGAGCGGCCCTGCGGCACAGCAGCCGGGCGACGAAACGCACCTAAGCTCCCCAAAACCCGTTGCAGCCGCCAGGCCGCCTGCCATGGCCGACGACACCGCCGCAGACCTCTCAACAGACACCGCCGCAGAGATTCCGGCCGAACCCCCGGCCGACCCCCCTGCGGAAGCTGCCGCCGAAGCTGCAGCTGAAACTGCCGCCGAAGCCACCGGCGAGCCCCCTGCTGAACCAGCTGTGAAACCAGCTCCAGTTGCCGAGCCAGTTGTGGAGCCAGTTGTGGAG
>JBIKTI010000402.1:0-3023 GCA_044348205.1 Phycisphaerales bacterium
CAGGCTGCCCACATGTCGATGATCTCGTCGCTCGTCGCGATGCGGTCGGGGTTCGACTTGAAGAAGCAGTAGCCCTGCTTGCCCTTGGCCTTCGCCTCGTTCGAAAGCTCGCTCATCGCAGGGTCAAGCGCGATGAAGATCTGCTCGCCCAGCTTGTAGCCCGCCTTCTCGACCGCGATCGCGATGAGTTCGAGCGCTTCCTCGTTCGACTTGAGGTTCGGCGCGAAGCCGCCCTCGTCGCCGACGGCGGTCGAGAGGTGCTTGTCGTGGAGCACCTTCTTGAGCGCGTGGTAGCACTCGACGCCGGCGCGCAGGGCCTCTTCGAAGTCGAAGAACCCCCACGGCTGGATCATGAACTCCTGCATGTCGACGGTCGAATCCGCGTGCTTGCCGCCGTTCAGGATGTTCATCATCGGAACGGGCAGCGTCTTCGCCGCCACCCCGCCGAGGTAGCGGTAGAGCGGCTGGCGCGTCGCCGCAGCGGCCGCGTGCGCGACCGCCATCGACACCGCGAGCGTGGCGTTCGCGCCAAGGCGCGACTTGTTCTCGGTGCCGTCGAGCTCGAGCAGCACCGTGTCGATCCCCTCTTGGTCCGTCGCGTCGAGCCCGAACACCGCGGGCGCGATCTCGTCGTTCACATGGTCGACCGCCTTGGTGACGCCCTTCCCGAGCCAGCGCGTCTTGTCGCCGTCGCGCAGTTCGACCGCCTCGTGCTCGCCGGTTGACGCGCCCGACGGTACCGCCGCTCGGCCTCCCATCCCGTTCTCAAGGACGACCTCGGCCTCGAGCGTGGGGTTGCCGCGGGAATCAAGGATCTGACGAGCGTGGACGGATTCGATCGCAAAAGTAGACATGGGCGGGTAGCTCCGAGGGTTCGGAGTCTACCCGCCCACTTGTCGTGCGGGCACGCGTCAGGCGCCGCCTACGGGCAGTCGCCCCACGCCGCCGCCAGAGCCACGGGGTCGGGCGCACCGACCGCGCCGTTGTCGTCGTCGTCGACATCACCATCGAGTCGACCCTGTCGATCGACTGGGGCCGAGCCCCGTGCGCGCCGAGCCCGTCCTGCGCGGGAGCCTGCCGATCACGGCGGCCGGCGACCGCTCGAACCCGTGCGGGATGCGCGGGCCGGCGCAATTCCGATCGCGGATAAGTCAGCTCTCGGGCGGCACATCAACCGACCTCACGACGCGGAATCCGAAGTTGATGACCGCGAAGTCGGGCGACAGATTGTTGCGGTAGGAGGAGCGCAGGTTGTTCGTGTGGTTGACCCAGCCGCCACCGCGCAGCACGCGACCAGATCCTGTCGCAGGTCCGAGCGGGTCTGCCGCGGGGCTCGACGCGTAGTAGCTGCCCGAGTACCAGTCGTTCACCCACTCCCACACGTTGCCGGCCATGTCGTGCAGTCCGAATCCGTTCGGCGCCTTTCCGCCGACGGGATGGGTCTGGCCGTTCGAGTTTGCGCCGAACCACGCGATGGTCTCCATCTGCGCATCGTCGTCCGTGCCATCGGCCTCGTCGGGCCGCCCGTGGAACGCGGTCGTCGTGCCCGCTCGGCACGCGTACTCCCACTCGGCCTCCGTCGGAAGGCGCATCTCCGTCGTCGACAGGAAGCCCTGGATCATGTCCCACGACACTTGGTCGACGGGGCGGTTCGGCACCTGCTTGGCGGGCACCTCCGCGCTCGCTGCCTGGAAGGCGGACGGATTCGAGCCCATCCGTGCCGTCCACTGGGCTTGCGTGACCTCGTAGCGGCCCATGTAGAAGGCCGTCGTCAGCATGACCGCGTGGACAGGCGATTCGTCGCTTCCGCACGCGAAGTCCATCGACGGCGAACATCCCATCTCGAACTCTCCCGGCGGAATCAGCACCATCTCGATCTGCGTGAGGTTGTCGCGCACGCGCCACGGATAGCCCGTGGCGATGATCGCCTTTCGCAGCGAGGCGCTCGTGACAATCGCAGGATCTGGCGCCTCCTCGATCACGGTCGCCCATGAGAGCGCATCGCAGGTCGATCCCCAGAATGCCAGCAGGGCCGAGAGATCTTCTGCATCGACGGCGCCGCTCTGGTCGAGGTCCGCGATGCTGTCCGCGCTCGGACCCCATGCGCCGAGAAGAACCGCGAGATCGGGAGCGCCGACCATCCCGTCGCGATCGAGGTCTGCGCTGCAGGCTGTCTGCACGAGTGCGGTTGGAGCGGCGAGCGCGATCGGGGCCGTGGCGATCGCCATGCCGAGGATGCAGCACAAGCCGCGGAACGATCCGCTGATGCTCGCACGCAATGCGCCCGAGCGCGGGAGGCTCGTGGTCTGCGAAGCGTCCCGCGCCAGGTCTCCATGCCGCAGCGCGGCAGCCAGGTCCGTCGACGACTGGCTCAGGATGCAGGGCTCGGCGCCCGTGACACTGTTCGTACCGTCTCGATGATCCATGATTGGTTCGCTCCTTCTGCGGGCTTGGCCCGCGTGAATCGCCTCTCCACGGACAAACTCACAGCGCAATCCATGTGCGGCATGGCTGGTGAAGATCCGCGCGATCGATGTGCTCGACTCCCTCAGAAACGCAACGGAGGGGAGTCGTGATTGAGCGCTGGCTTGAGAGAAGGCCAGCAGAGACGCCGCGTAAGACGAGGCGGCGAGAACAAGAGCTTGCTGTCGAATGAGCGCGGCATCACGCGGTCACCACGCGGTCACCGCGCAAGAAGGCCTGTCGACGGTTCCTTCGAGGCGTGTCCCGTGAGTGGCCCAAGGCCCGTCGACAACCGTTCCCTACCGCAATGTCAGTCCTCCTGCAGGTATACGCACGCACAATTCTTCGATTGGGGTTTTCGAGCTGCGGTGCCCGACGCGCCCGTGGGACCCGCGGGCAGCCGCTGAGTGCGATGCCGTCTCCCGAGATCGCAGGCAGCGCGCGTCTTCGCCGAAGTCGCGCGGCTGGACACACGGCGCGATCGCCGCAAACATGCCAAACCACTGCGCGATCGAAGTGTCCAGCCCGTCCGCAGTCTGGCAGATTTCGGGAGCGGTCGA
>JBIKTI010000403.1:0-3013 GCA_044348205.1 Phycisphaerales bacterium
CGTATCGCACGATTCAGATCGTCGGAGTCCCCAACCAAGTGTGCCAGCAGACTTCAGTCTGCTGAACGACAACCGTCGGAGTCGACGGCTGGCATCATCCGTTCCGCATGCTGAAGCATGCGGGCACCCATGCGTTGGTTCGCACCAGAGGGAGCCGCCGCAGCGGCGACCGCTTCAACCCACGGCGACCGCTTCAACCCGCGGCGACCGCTCACCCGCGCGTTGCGATCAGCTCCGCGTAGTCGTCGATCGACGCGCGCACGACCTGCCACGCGTGCGTGACGCTGTAGGTGCCGCGAATCGCGACCTTGTTCTCCTCGCCGGGCATCGTCTTGTACGACGCGAAGTAGTGGACGAGGCGATCGATGAGCGCGCGCGGCAGGTCCTCGAGGTCGACGGCGCGGCCGTAGACGGGGTCGCTCGGCAGGACGGCGATGATCTTGTCGTCGGCCTCGCCGCCGTCGATCATCTGGATTCCGCCGAGGACGCGCGCGTCCATGATGATCTCCGCTCGATCGACGGGCCGCTCAGTGACCACGCAGATGTCGAGCGGGTCGCCGTCGCCGCGCGTGCTCGTTGGCGACAGCGCCGCCACGCGCGCGCCGCAGTAGGTGCGCGGCACGAAGCCGTAGAGCGCGGGAGGCACAGAGCTCGAGCGCTGCGGGCGGTCGACGCGCATGTAGCCCGACTGCTTGTCGATCTCGTACTTCACGACATCGAAGGGCGTGATCTCGATGAACGCGTGCACGACATCGGGCGGCTTCGGACCGACCTCGAGCCCGTGCCACGGGTGCGGCCGCCAGGCGCTGAACCGCAGGCGCTCCGACGCGGCGCTCACTTCGACTCCGCCTTCTTCGCAGGAAGCCCGCGCATGAGCTCGTCGACCGCCTTCTCGAGCTGGAGATCCGCGCGTGCGGACTCCGCCTCGGGCGTCTGTGGCACGACGAAGTCGGGCATGGCGCCGTTCTCCTCCATGTCGACGCCACCCGCGAGGTACCACCCGCGGAAGGGCATGCGCACGGTCGTGCCGTCGACGAGGCTCGCGGAGCCCGTCGAGATCACGCCGCCCGCCGTCTGCTGCCCGACGAGCGGGCCGCGGCCGAGCGTCTTGAACGCGTGCGAGATGATCTCCGCGTTCGAGAAGCTCTTCTCGTTGCAGAGCATCGCCATCGGCATCGTGTAGCGCTGAATGAAGAGGCGGTCCTGCGGATAGCTGCGGATGCGCGAGCGGTCGCCGCCGCGTGGCACGACATACGCGTGCTCGCGCACATCGATCGACGCGAGGAGGCGATCGGCGGTCCAGCCGCCGCCGTTGTTGCGCACATCGACGACGAGACCTTCCTTGCCCGCCGCGGCGGCGTAGAGGTCGCGCTCGAAGCGGTCGAGCGAGCCCTGGTCCATGCCCTGGATGTGCAGGTAGCCGAGCCGCCCGCCCGAGCGCTCCTCGACCTTCTTCCTGTTGGCGAGCGTCTCCGCCGCGTAGCGGAGCGAGCGCTCGGCCGCCGAGGAGATGGGCACGACGATCGCGCCGAGCTGCTGCTGCGCCGCGCCGTCCGCGCCGGCGCGGCGGAAGCCGACGAAGACCTCCTGCCCCGTCTTCCCCGCGAACGCGGCCTCGAGCGGTCGCGACGGATCGACGGGCTCGAAGTCGACGGAGACGACGACATCGCCGACAGCGATCGCCGGGCTTGCGAGCGCAGAAGGCGAGTCGGGCAGCACGGCCGTCACGCGGCGCCCGCCTTCCGCGGCCTCCGTCGACACGCCGATGCGGCCGTGCGGACGACGCGGGGCTGCGTCCTCCGACGCGGAGCGCACGCCGAGGTGCGACGCATCGAGATGCCCGATGAACATGTTCGCGACGAAGTCGAACTCGTCGGGCGTGCGCGCGACGCGCGCGAGCGCCGCATGACGCTCCATGAGCGCGGTCCAGTCGAGGCCCTTCTCGCCTGGATCCATGTAGAAGCCGCGCTGCATGAGGCGCGAGACCTCGCGCAGCTTGTGCTCGTTGAGCTTCGCGAGATCGATCTCGCTCGTGGCGGAGATGTCGATCGTCTTGCTGTCGCCGCCCGCGGCGGCGATCGACTGCGCCTGCCCGCCCGAGACAGCGACGATGCGGTCGCCTGCGAACGAAAGGCCCGCGACTCCGACATCAGCGCCGATGCGCTTCTGGTCGGTCCCGTCGTACTTGATCGAGAAGAGCGCGCGCTCGCGGCCTTCGGAGCCCGTGAAGACGAGCCGCTCGCCCGAGGGAAGCAGCTCGAGGCCGCCTTCGCTGCCTGGAAGCGTGGTCACGCGGCGCAGCCGCAGGAATGCGTCGTCGAGCTCGAGCTCGTCGAAGAGCGTCGAGGCGGGCCGTGCGCCTTCCTTCGACTCGTCCTTCAAATCGTCCTTCACATCGTCCTTCGACTCGTCCTTCGCTTCACTCGCCTCGTCCATCTTCTCAGCCGGCGCCGCGGCGTCCTTCGCGCGCGCGACGGGCTCGAGCGGCTTGCGCTTCTTGGCGGCCTCCGCGGCGTCCTTGAAGTACTGCGCGAGGTCGCGCTCGGACTTCCCCTCGATGTCGCGGTCGAGATAGACGACCCACGCGTCGAGCTCCTCGTTCGTGCGCTCGGAGAGGAACGCGAGCATGCGGCCGTCGGCCGAGAAGCGCGGCATGCCGTCGTTGTCGGGATGGCGCGTGACATTCACGGCGGGCCGCGAGCCGTCGGCAGGCATCACCCAGATGTCGGTGTTGAAGTCCTGGTCGCTCTCAGCGATCGCAAGCAGCGCGCCGTCGGGCGAGAAGACATACTCGACCGTGGAATCCCAGCCCGTGCGCACCGTCGAGATCTCGCCTGTCGCGAGATCAAGGCGCATCACATCGCCGAGGTTCCTGCGGAAGAGGAGCCACCGCCCATCGGGCGAAGCGACGGGCCCGCGGTCGTCGTCGGGGCCGCTCGTGACGGGCGTCACCGTGAAGCGAACGGCGTCGGCCCAGCGCGACGGATCGAGCGCGGGGTCCTTCTTCTCATCC
>JBIKTI010000064.1:0-9085 GCA_044348205.1 Phycisphaerales bacterium
CGGCATCTGCCCCGCGGTCGTCGCGCCGTGGCTCATGAAGAAGATCGGCGCTGGCGCTGCGCGTGCGATGCTGCTTGCGGGCGGCACGATGGGCGGCGACGAGGGCTTCCGCCGCGGGCTCGCGACGCACTTGGTCGCAGAAGGCGAGCTCGCGGCGACCGCGCAGGCGCTTGCCGAGCGCCTCGCGAAGGGCGGGCCGAAGGCGCTCGCTGCCACGAAGCACTGGCTCAACGAGCTCGATGGCTCGATGGACGACGCGATCGCCGATGAAGCGGCCGAGATCAGCGCGCGCATCATCGCGGGCGACGAGGCGCAGTCGCGCCTGAAGGCCGCGTGGGCGAAGGCTGTTTCTTGAGCGGCCGCGGCTGCGGCCTCTGGCGCTACCAGCACCATCTCATCGATCACGCCGTGCGATCCAGGCAGGCCGCGGAATCACTCCGCGGCCTGACCACCAGAGGGAGCGGCCGCAGCCGCGACCGCCTAAAAAACGACCGCGCGCACTGTCGGAGTGAGTGCGCGCAGTCGGGGGAGAGAAATCGTGCCAGCGGCGTGCTAGCCGTCGGACTCATCGCTTGATTCGTTCGGATCCTCGGCCGCGTCCTTCGGCTCGCCGAAGATCGCGCTGCCGACGCGGACGAGATTCGAGCCGCATTCGATCGCGACCTCGTAGTCGCCGCTCATGCCCATGGAGAGGATATCGAATCGCTCGCCGCCAGAGCCGATGGCGCGGATCTCGTCGAAGATCTCCTTGCAGCGGGTGAAGGTCCGGCGCGCGTCGTCGATGCTTCCCGTGTTGGGCGCCATGCACATCAGGCCGCGTGGCCGCAGCGCCACCATCGTGTCGATCATGTCGACGAGGTGGCGCGCCGCCGCGGGCGCGACGCCATGCTTCGACGCCTCGCCCGAGACATTGACCTCGATGAGGATGTCGACGGGGGATTCGTGGACGGGGGCCGCCGCAGGCTGCGAACGCGCGGAGCCGCGCTGGCCGCCCGTCGCGCGCGCCTCCGCGTGTTCCTGCAGTTCCTCGGCGAGGCGCAGCGAGTCGACCGAGTGGATGAGTCGAGCGACCTCGATCGTCTGCTTGACCTTGTTGCGCTGGAGCGAACCGATCATGTGCCAGCGCACGGGAGTCGTGGACGCCCCGCGCTCTGCGCGCCGCGCGTTGAACTCCTCGATGAGCGCCGCGCGCTGCACCAGCTGCTGCACGCGGTTCTCGCCGAGGTCCTCGTGCCCGAACGAGACAAGCTCGCGAATGTCCTCGATTGACGCATACTTCGTGACTGCGACGAGCATGATGTCGCTTGCGCGGCGGCCGCTCTTCTCCGCGGCCCGGGCCACGCGCGCGCGGACATCGTCGTATCGCTCGCGCAGCGTGCGCGGTGACGCGGCATCGGCATCGGCTTGCGCCGACTTCACCTTCGAGGATGTTGCCTTGGACACTCCCGGCATCGCGCTGCGGGGAGCGTAGCCACGGTCCGCACGGCGCACAAGAGGCGAGGCGCATAGGCTGCGCGCATCATGAGCTCTGCGCACGACGGCCCGATGCTTCGAAACACGCCGTGTGTCCTGATCGTTCGCGACGGCTGGGGGCGGTCGCCGCACGCCGATCGCGATGCGACCAATGCGGTGAAGCGCGCGCGCACGCCCGTCGACGACTGGCTCGCGCGCGACCATCCTCGCACGCTGATCGCCACCAGCGGCGAGGATGTCGGGCTTCCCGTCGGCCCCGATGGCCCCGTGATGGGCAACTCCGAGGTCGGTCACCAGAACATCGGCGCGGGCCGCATCGTCGACCAGGAGCTCATGCGGATCACGAACGCGATCCGACGCGGCGAGCTCGCCGCCCAGCCGACGCTCGCGGCACTCGTCGCCCACATCGGCCGCACGGGTGGGAATCTGCACTATCTCGGTCTCGTGTCGGACGGACAGGTCCACAGCGACCTCGCGCACCTCCTCGCGCTGGTCGACTTCGCGCGCGAGGCGGGGGTCGAGCCTGGAAGACTCTTCATCCACGCGATCACCGATGGTCGCGACACAGCGCCGACCTCGGCCCCGCGATATGTGCGCACCCTCGAGGCGCATCTTGCGGAAACCGGCCTCGGCGCCATCGCCACGGTCGTCGGTCGCTTCTACGCAATGGACCGCGACCACCGCTGGGAGCGGGTCGAGGCCGCCTACCGCGCCCTGACGACGCCGATCAGCCGCACCGCCCCGACCGCGCTCGACGCACTCGAGTCGTATTACGAGGCGCCGTCCGACGCGTCGCGCGGGGGAGACGAGTTCGTGCTGCCGACGGCGGTCGGCCGCGACGCGGCCGCCATCGCGGCGGGGCGGATCAAGCCGGGCGACGCCGTCCTCTTCTTCAACTTCCGCGGCGACCGCCCGCGCGAGATCACGAAGGCGTTCGTCCTCGACGACGCAGCGTGGCACGCGGTGGAAGGCGCGAAGACCGCCCCCGACGGGCAATCGATCGGCGGATTCGACCGCGGCGTGCGCCTCGCGGACCTCTGCTTCGCGACCTTGGCCGAGTACGAGAGGGGCCTTCCCGTCGAGGTCGTCTTCCGCAGGCCGCCCAAGATGAGGAACATCCTCGGCGAGTGGCTTTCGGCGCACGGCGTGCGGCAGTTCCGCTGCGCCGAAACAGAGAAGTTCCCGCATGTGACCTTCTTCTTCAACGACTACCGCGAGGAGGCCTTCGACGGCGAGACGCGCACGATCGTGCCGAGCCCGAGGGAGGTCGCGACCTACGACCTGAAGCCGGAGATGAGCGCCGCTGGCGTGCGCGACGCGGTTCTTGCGCGCGTGGCGGCCCCCGACTGCGAGCCCGTCGTCATCGTGAACTTCGCCAACGGCGACATGGTCGGCCACACGGGGAGCCTCGAGGCGGCGACGAAGGCGGTCGAGGTCGTCGACCAGTGCGTGGGCGCGATCGTCGACGCTGTGCTTGCGCGCGGCGGCAGCGCGATCGTGACCGCCGACCACGGCAACGCGGAGGAGATGTGGGATGCGCGGGCGAACTGCCCGCACACCGCGCATACGAACTACACGGTGCCCTGCTCTGTCGTGGGCGCGGAATTCCGCGGACGCTCGCTGCGCGGCGACGGCCGCCTTGGCGACCTCGCGCCGACCCTGCTTGACATGATCGGGCTGCCGAAGCCCGCGGAAATGACGGGGAAATCGCTTCTCCTGTAGGATGCGGGACTCATGTCGCTTCCGCAGATCGCGATCGTCGGACGGCCGAATGTCGGCAAGTCGAGCCTCTTCAACCGGATCGTGGGTCGCCGCGTGTCGATCGTCGACCCGACGCCGGGCACGACGCGCGACCGCGTGTCGCAGCTGGTCGAGATCCTCCCGCCGACCGATTTGCCCTACGACCGCGCGCGCGACGCGGCTCCGAAGCTCGCGGAGCTCGTCGACACGGGCGGCTATGGCGTCTACATGGCCGAAGGTGGGCGATTCGACGACGCGGGCGAGGACCTCTCGCGCCTGACGCCCGAGATCGAGGCGCAGATCAAGGCGGGTGTCGAGCGCGCCACGCTCATCCTGTTCGTGATCGACGCGCAGACGGGCGTGACGGGCCTCGACGAGCGCATCGCGCGCTTGATCCGCGAGGCCGGCCGCTCCGACCGAGTGCTGCTCGTCGCGAACAAGGTCGACGACGACAGCTGGGTCGCCGCCGCGCAGGACGCGTCGCGCCTCGGCTTCGGCGAGCCCGCGATGACGAGCGCGTCGAGCGCGTTCGGAAAGCGCGCGTTTCTCGAGGCGATCTGGAGCCGCCTGCCCGAGTGGGTCGAGCCCGTCGCGCCGCCCGAGATGAAGATCGCGATCGTCGGCCGCCGCAACGCGGGCAAGTCGACGCTCATCAACGCGCTCGCGGGCGAGCCGCGCGTGATCGTCAGCGAGATCGCCGGCACCACGCGCGACTCGATCGACGTGCGCTTCGAGCTCGACGGCCATGCGTTCGTCGCGATCGACACGGCGGGCGTGCGCAAGCGCAAGAGCTGGGTCGACGACATCGAGTACTACTCGCACCAGCGCGCGAAGTCCGCGATCGAGCGCGCCGATGTGTGCGTGCTGCTCCTCGACGCGCGCGAGCCCGTGACGCAGGTCGAGAAGCGCCTCGCGCTCGAGCTCGTCGAGCAGCACAAGCCCACGGTGATCGCGGTGAACAAGTGGGACCTCGTCGAGGAGAAGCTCAAGACGAGCGACTACATCGACTACCTCACGCAGGAGCTCTTCGCGCTCGACTTCGCGCCGCTCGTGTTCCTCTCCGCGGTGCGCGGGCAGGGCGTCGACGCCGTCGTGAGGGTCTGCCGCAACCTCTTCGGCCAGGCGCATCACCGCGAGACGACGGGGCGCCTCAACGCGGTCGTCCAGGGCATCCTCGACGCGCGCGGCCCGAGCTCGAAGCTCGGCACCAAGGCCAAGATCTTCTATGTGTCGCAGATCGCGACGAACCCGCCGACGATCGCGATCGTGGTGAACAAGCCCGAGCTCTTCGAGGGTTCGTACGAGCGGTACCTGCGGAACCAGCTGCACGAGCAGCTGCCGTTCTCGGAAGTCCCGATCAAGCTCGTGTTCTCGGCGCGCAAGCGCCTGACGCCCGCGGAACTCGCGTCGCGCAAGCGCGCGGGCCGCGAGACGGGCGATGCGGTCGGCGACGACGCGTTCGGCGACTGAGCCCGAGTCGAGGACGAGGCGGAGAACAGGCGCTGAAGCAGGAGCCGCAGCGAGCGTGGGAACGAGGCGCGGCCGTTCCTCGCTACACTCTGCCCCGATGTCGATCGTGCCACTCCCAATCTTCGAACGCGACGCAGACCCGAAGTTCCGCGACGCGATGTCGGACGCGGAGATCTACGCGCGGCTCAAGCCGCCGACCTCGATCGTGGTGAAGTTCGGGCGCATGAAGCTGGTGGGCGAGTATCCGTATCGCGGCGACGCGAAGCCCGGGTGCGGCTCGAAGCTCGTCGTGCGCACCTTCCGCGCGGTCGAGATGGCGGAGATGCTCACCACGACCTGCTCGAACTCGGGCTGCGGCAAGAGCATCTCGCGCTCGGAGATGCTGAACTACATCGAGAACTCGGGTGGCCGCGAGTATCCGTTCCAGACCAACGGCGAGATCCTCCGCGTCGCCTCCGTCGAGGACCTCAACCGCGCCACCGCCTGCGTCGACAAGGCGCGCGCAGCGCTCGGCCGCGTGCGCGAGGTCGCGGCGTCGCTGCGATTCCCCGCGAAGATCGTCGATCTCGAGCTGACGCTCGACGAGTCGCTCCTCCTCGTCTACTACCTGTCCGACGAGCGCATCGACTTCCGCGACCTCGCGCAGACGCTCGCGCGCGAGTACGGCTGCCGCATCGAGATGCGCCAGGTCGGCGCGCGCGACGAGGCGCGGCTCGTGGCCGACTACGAGCGCTGCGGCCAGCATTGCTGCTGCAAGAACTTCCTCAAGGTCCTCAAGCCGATCTCGATGAAGGCGGCGAAGATCCAGAAAGCGACGCTCGATCCGTTGAAGATCTCTGGCCGCTGCGGGCGCCTGATGTGCTGCCTGCGCTACGAGGACGCGACCTACGAGGAGCTGCGCAAGCGCCTTCCAAAGAACAAGACGCGCGTCGGCACGCCCGAGGGCCCGGGCATCGTCGTCGACTCGAAGATCCTCGTGCAGCTCGTGCTTGTCCAGCTCGACGCGCCCGACGGCGGCTACGGCCGCGAGATCGCGGTGCCCGTCGAGGATCTGATGGACCCCGATGCATGCCCGAAGCCCGGCGAGGTGGCCGAGTCGGATCCGCTGCGCGGGATGAGCGCGCGCAAGGTGCGCGCCAAGATCGCGGGCGCGCGCGACGAGAAGCTTGCGAAGCAGGACCGCTACCGCGACAAGACCGTCGGCCCCGCACCGACGGCTGCGCCTGTCGGCGCTCCTGCCGCTGCGCCACGCGAGGGTGCGGACGGCGCGGCGGCTTCTGCGGCGGAAGGCACGACGCCCGCGAAGAAGAAGCGGCGGCGCAAGCGGAAGAAGGGTGGCGCCGCTGGGCCGGCGGATGCCTCTGCACGCCCGGGCGACGCGAATGTCGACGCGGATGTCGACGCGGATCTCGATGCGGGTTTGGGTGGGGATGCAGACTCAGCGGACGACGCGTCCACCGATGCAACCGACGGCGGGCAGCGATCCGAAGCGGATTCGTCTCCTGAATCTTCCGCGACTGGCGAACCAGGCGAGGGTGGCCGTCGTCGTCGGCGCCGCCGTCGTCGCAAGGGACGCGGGCAAGGTGGGGGTGGGTCAGGTCAGGGTGGGTCAGGTCAGGGTGGCGGCCCCGCAGGCGGTCCGCCTTCTGGTTCCGAAGGCTGAAGCCGCAGCGGATTGCCCCGACCGGCCGATAGAACGCGCGACGGGCGCGCCGCCACACCGCACGACGGGCGCTCCATGGACTGCAGAAGAGCATGAGCAACGCAACCACCCAGCTCGGCGCGCAGCCGAATCAAGAGTCGAACATCGTCGAGACGCTGCAGTCGCTCATCGTGGCGTTTTCGCTGGCGATGACCGTGCGCAGCTTCGTGACGGAAGGTTTTGTCATTCCGACGGGCTCGATGGCGCCGACCCTGATGGGGCAGCACGCGCGCTTCGAGAGCCCTGCGACTGGCTACTCGTTTCCATTCGATGTGCAGCCTGCGTTCGAGCCGCAGTTCCGCGGTGCGCAGTGGCCGCTCGTCGACCCGATGGTGTCGCAGCTCGATCCGATCCTGACGCGCTCGAGCCCCGAGCTCGCGGGGGCTTCGCGCATGGGCGACCGCGTGCTCGTGCTCAAGTACCTCTATGCCTTCCGCGAGCCAGAGCGCTGGGATGTGGTCGTCTTCAAGAACCCGACCGACCCGAGCGGAGACGCAGCGAACTACATCAAGCGGCTCGTCGGACTGCCTGACGAACAGCTGGTGATGGTGGATGGCGACATCTTCACGGCGCCGATCGGCGCCGCACGCAGCGAATTCCGCATCGCGCGCAAGCCCGAGCATGTGCAGCGCGCGGTGTGGCAGCCCGTCCACGACTCCGACTACGAGCCCATCGACCGAACCGCGCTCGCAAAGGCGTGGGGCCGCATGTGGATGGGGGCGCCGTGGGATTCGAAGGAGTTCCGCCTCGGCCCGGACGACACGCCGGGCACCCGCGGTCGGGGCTGGGTGCACGAGGGCAGCGGCCCCGCGCGCCTCGACTGGCGCTGGGACCGCATGCAGATCACCGACTGGGGCAGCTACAACGCGTTGCGCGCGCAGGCGCCGTCGCGGCGCTTCTCCGTGAGCGACCTGCGCGTGGCCATGACGATCGAGGCGCAGGATCCCGCCGCGCTCTCGACCGAGTACACGCTGACGACGCGTCGCCGCACGATGCGGTTCGCGATCTCGGGCGGAGAGGCGTCGATCACGATCGCGACGCAGGGAGAGTCCGAGGGAGAGGCCGGCGCAGAGATCGCGCGCGCGGCTGTGCCGATGGCGGCGCCTTCTGCCGGCGCACCGTTCGAGGTCGAGTTCTGGCATGTCGACGAGAGGCTCGCGATCTGGGTGAACGGCGACGAGGTGGTGTCGGTCGACGACCGCTTCGAGTCGCTCGAGGACCGCGTGCTGAAGTCCTACTACGGACGCACAGTCGAGGACTACGCGACGCGCCCCGCGTTCCAGCAGCCAACGCCGCCCGCACTGTCGCTCGCGTTCGACGGGTCTCCGCTCGTCCTGACGCGGGTGCGCGTCGACCGCGACCTCTACTACAGGACCGAGGTGATGAGCGACGATCCGCGCGCGCAGGCGCCGCAGAACGGACCGCCCATCCGAGGCCTCGCGTTTGGAAGCGACCTCCTCAGCCCCGCGCAGATCCAGTCGGACGAGTTCATGATGTGCGGCGACAACAGCGCGTTCAGCCGCGACTCGCGCCTGCTCGGCCGGCCGAGCCAGCTTGTGACATCGATCTACGGCACCGATGCGCCGTTCGTCGTGCCGAGGCCGCTGCTCCTCGGCAAGGCGTGGTGTGTGTACTTCCCGGCACCGGTTCCGCCGATGGATGGACTCCCCGCCGTGCTCCCCGACTTCGGAAGCTTCCGCTTCATCCGTTGAACGCGCGGCTTCTGCGCTCGGTCAGCGTTCCGTCGCGCGGTCGTCGAGTTGTTCGGCCGCGCCGTCGGCGAACACTTCGCGCGCTCGCCGCCCCGATTGGTCGAGAAGCCTGTCGAGCGCGCTCGACATGAGCGCGTCGAATGCGGCAAGCGGGCCGCTGCGTCGTGCGGGCGCTGCTGCGTTCGCCGCGTTCGCGGGTGCCAGCCTGCGGAGTGCGGCGAGATCCGCGAGCGCCTCCTTCGTACGCGCCTCGATGTCGACGGGCACAGTCACATCGAGCCACGCGAGCGGGGAGGCGGCGGGATCCGCGGGTGGCAGCGTGTCGTCGTCGATCCGCTTTCCCGCCTCGCGCAGCGCGCGCGTGCGCAGCGCATCTTGTCCGCCGACCGCACGGGAGAACGCGTCGAGATCGAACCAGGGCCTGATGTCGACGAGCGCGCCTGCGAAGGCCGTGCTGCGGCGCGGACCGACGGGCGCGAAGGCCTCGGGCGTGAACATGGCGAGGAGATAGCCGACTTCATTCGGCTTGAGCGCCTCGAGTCGGCGCAGGTCGAAGGCCGCGACCGCAGCCGTGCCCGCGGGGAAGGTGCGCGAGCCAAGCCAGATGCATTCGTGCGCGAATGCTGCGTCGAAGCCGAAGGGATCTGCTGGGTCGAGCGCCGCGAGCGCCGCTGCGAGCGGCGCGCGCATGCGGGCGTCGAGCCTCGTCTCTTGCACGATGTGCCCAAGCGCAGCCTCCGCGTCGCGCGCCGCCTGCTGGGCGGCGAGCGCGTGCGCATAGGTCTCCTCGGATGCGAGGTGGCCTGCGATCCGCAGCGTTGCGGAGATGGCCTCGACCGCCGACGGCGCGTTCGCTGGCCGCTCGCCGCCGACGAGCGCGTCTGCGATGAGGACGCGCACGGCGCCGTTGATTCCGAGTGTCGCGGCGCGCACGAGGCCGCCGCCCGCAGCGCTCTCTGGCCGATCGGGGAGCGTGCATCCGTTGCAG
>JBIKTI010000065.1:0-9080 GCA_044348205.1 Phycisphaerales bacterium
TGCGGCCGCTCCCTCTGGCGGTCAGGCCGCGAAGTGAATTCGCGGCCTGCCTGGAACACGGGTCGTGATCGATGTGCGCCACTGCGGCCGCTCCCTCTGGCGGTCAGGCCGCGAAGTGAATTCGCGGCCTGCCTGGAACACGGGTCGTGATCGATGTGCGCGGCGAGGGCCGCTTCTTCGGCGGTTCCTCAGGCGTAGTCCTCAACTGCCGCCGGCGTTTTTGCCGACGACAGCCGCATGGCAGCCCCGTCTTCGCCCGAGCCCGTCACCGTTACCCTCGACATCGGCGGCACCAACGCCAAGGCGCGCTGTGCGCATTGGCCTGAGAAGCGCTCCATGCCATCGGGCAAGGGCTACACACCCGAGCAGCTCGTGCGCGATCTCGCCACGCTGCTCGCGGGCGAGCGCGTAGACCGCATCACGATCGGGCTTCCGACGCCGATCAAGGACGGACGGCCGCTGCGCGACCCTGTCAACCTCGGCGCTGGCTGGAAGGACTTCGACTACGGTCGCGCGTTCGGCGTGCCCGTCAAGATCCTCAACGACGCCGCGATGCAGGCGATCGGGAGCCACCGCGCCACAGGTCTCGCCAACGAGACGATGCTCTTCCTCGGCCTCGGCACGGGCCTCGGGACCTGCATGATCGCGGGCAGGCGCGTGCTCCCGATGGAGCTCGCGCATCTTCCCTTCAGGAAGGGGTTGACCTTCGAGGACTATCTCGGCGTGCGCGGGCGCGAGCGGAACGGCACCCGCAAGTGGCGCGGTCATGTCGTCGAGTGCGTGAACATCCTGCGCGCAGCGCTCCTGCCCGATGTGGTGGTGATCGGCGGCGGCAATTCGAAGGCGTTGCGCGAGGTGCCCTCTGGCTGCGTGCTCGGCGCAAACTCGAACGCGTTCCTCGGCGGATACGCGGTCTGGGATACGGAGTGGGCCGTCGCAGCGAAGGAAGTGTGACGCGCGCTCAGGCGTGCGCGCTGGCCGTCGCGGGCATCTGCGCGATCAGCCCGTCGAGCTGCGAGGCGATCCAGCTCATGGGCTTCCGCCGCGTGGGGAGCCGCTCGAGCGAATCCTGGATCAGCATCGACAGCGCCTGCGGGATCTCGCGGTTCGACTCGTGGATGGGGGTCGCGGGCCCGAGCCGCTCGGGTGGCAGCATCAGCGACTTCGCGGTCGGCGTGTGCTGGGTCGCGGGCGCGTGGAGCCGCATCAGGATCCAGTACATCGTGGCCGCGAAGTTGAAGACATCTGTGAGCTCCGTGACAGGCTCGTAGAGCTTCGATTCCTTCGCCTTGTCGCCGTCGCGCTGCGCCTTCTCCGCCTTCGGCGAACGGGTCTCAGTCGACTGCTCGGGCGCGATGAAGCCGGGCGAGCCCTGGAGCCGCACCTTCTGCGTCCCGATCTTCGCAGCCTGCCCGAGGTCGATGACCTTGGTGCGGCGATCGTCGGTGTAGAGGATGTTGAGAGGCTTCATGTCCGCGTGGACGAAGCCCTTCGCATGCATGTGCATGAGCGCCCCCGCGACATCACGGAAGATCTGCAGGCACTCGGGCATCGACGGTCGTCGTTGCTCGGACAACGGCTGGGCATCGATGAGTTCCATCACGAGCCCGAGATCGCGCGAGTTGCGCGCGAGCCAGGTCCCCTGGTGCTCGAGCGCGACGAGCTTGCGCATCGCGGGGTGATCGAGCTTGCTGCCGATCTCCCATTCCGCCCTGAGCTGGTCGAGATAGCGATCCTGCTTCTCACCCTCGGAGACCACATGCTTGAGCGCGTAGGCGGTGTGGGTCTTCGTGTCCTCGACCTCATAGACGCGGCTCCACGCACCGTCCCCGATGTGCTTGCGGATTCGGTAGCCGAAGAGCGTGCCCTTGGCCATCTTGCGCTGGGCGGGAGGCAGGTCGATGCTCATCGCTGCCTCCGCGTCTGCGTGGTGCTCCTCTGCGAGGCGAAGGTCGATGCCGAGGTGCCCATGGAAATCGGTCGGAAGGACGGCGACGCAACAACTGGGACGACGATCTGGCCGCGTCCGTGCGGATATGCGCGACAGCGCGCGAAAACAAAGGGTCGACCCTGCGACATATGCCTGAGAACCATCGGTTGCCCGGACTGCACCACGCGAACGGGCGGCGAGCCGCGAGATTGCGGTCGCGAAGAAATGAACGAACGAAACAGGATACGCGAATGCGAGTCGATATTGGAACGAAGCGGCGGATTCGGCGCGAAGTTGCCCTCTCCCATCAGCAAGGGTGCGTGATCTCGGACATCCATGTTCACGCCGCGTGAACATCGGCCGGGGTCGTCCGCGCGGGCATCGCGGGTGCGCCCAGCATGAACGCCTGTTCCGCGTTCATGCGGCATGCGAGGGCGGCGGCTCGTCGCAAGGCGTGCGTCGCAAGGCGTGCGATGCGCAAGGAGGCCAGTCATGGCGGACCCTCAATGCTGTATGCGCGAAAAAGCGCGAAAGATCCCCGATCTTCCCGCTTCATCACCGAAATTGCTCAAGCCTCGGCGAAGTCATCGCGGGCCGCGTAACCGCCGTGCTCGAGCTTTGCGATCTGCCGCAGGAGGTCGTTGAGGAGGGTGGAAGCGCCGAATCGGAAGAGTGCAGGCGTGAGCCAATCGGGCCCGAGCGTCTCCTGCACCATCACGAGCTGCGCGATCGCGGCCTTCGCGGTTCGGATTCCACCAGCGGGCTTCATGCCGATCCGCACGCCTGTCGCTCGGAACGCGTCGCGGATCGATTCGAGCATGACGAGCACCACAGGCATCGTCGCGGCGGGCGTGACCTTGCCCGTCGAGGTCTTGATGAACACATCGCCGTCTGCTGCGGGGCCGTACGCCAAGGCCGCTGCGATGGCAATGTCGCTGGCGTAGCGCACGGCGTCGAGCGTCTCAAGCTCCCCCGTCTCGAGGATCACCTTGAGATGGGCCGGCCCGCACGCCTCGCGGATCGAGGCGATCTCGTCGGCGACGCGCGCGTACTCGCCCGAGAGGAACGCCCCGCGGCTGATCACCATGTCGATCTCGTCCGCCCCGTCCTCGACCGCCCGTCGGGTGTCATCAAGTCGCACCTCGAGCGGAAACTGGCCGCTGGGGAAACCCGTCGCCACCGACGCCACCTTCACCGTCGAACCCTCAAGCGCCTCGCGGGCGGTGCGCACGAGCGTCGGATAGACGCAGACCGCGGCCACGCTCGGGATCGGCGCGCGACCGCGTTCGCGCAGCTCTGCGTCGAGCGCTGGCGCGGGGGAGATCGCCTTGCGGCAGAGCGCCCGCACCTTCTCGGGCGAGTCCTTGCCCTCGAGGGTGGTCAGGTCGGTCATGGCGATCGCGAGGCGGAGCGCCTGGGCCTTCGAGGCGGACTTGATCGAGCGCTTGCCGAAGCTCTCAGCCCGCCGCGACGCCATGACGGCGTCGACGGGTCGCTTGGGCGGAAGTTGGATCGTGGCGCGCATCGAGGGACTCGGAGCGCTGCTCAACCACCGCGCGCCGCGCGGAACAGCGCTGGAATGCTTGCGCCGCCTCGGAGCGAGAGGCGCGGCGTCGCGCCGCCGTCGACGCCGTAGACGAAGAGCGTCTCCGTTCGGTTGTCGATGATGTAGAGGACCTCGAACGGCTGCTCGTCGGGTCCCTTCCCCATGGAAGCCGTGATCGTGGTCATGCCGCCGACGCCGATCATGGCGGTGGCCGCATCCGCCTCGGGATGCAGCCTGCCCGCCTCGACGATCGCGAAGGCTGTGATGGCGAAGGCGCTGGTCGCGAGAAGTGCCTTGGAGAGCTGGGTGGACATCGGGAGAACCTCCTCGGGGCGTGCAGGGGTCGTTCAGTTGGCGCGGGGACGCGCGGTCTCTCCGGCATCCGCCTGGAGGTTTCGGTAGCCGAGGCCACGCATCTGCTTCTTCTGCGGATCCCACTGGACGGCCACGACCTCCTGCGTCGTCTCGTCCACGATGTAGAGCGCGTGGACCTCCGTTCCCTCGATGCGCCCCGAGGCCGCGGCGTAGGTGCTGCGGATCCGCGACTGTGCCTCCGCGGGGCCGGAGAGCTTCACCAGGGCGAGGAAGCCGAGCGCCGCGATGTTCGCGGCGACCAGCGCATGCATCGTGCCGAAGCGCCTCGTCGAAGCGCGTGCCGCCGATGCGTCGTCGGCGGGCCTGCTTGAATCCTGCTGCATGGCGGTGCTCCTTTTCGGGCGCGCTCGTTTCGCGGCTGCGGGGCCCGCACGCTGCGCGCCTCGTGTGCGCGGAGGAAGTCCTCCGAATCCGCGCCGATCGATGCAGTGTTGCGCGGCGAGCGCGGGCGGTCTTCGATCAAAGATCCTGATGCGAGCGCTTCGAGGGCATCAGCGACAGCGCGACGATGATGCCGAAGAGGACCGCGATCACGAGGTAGCCGATCACGGGGCTCGTCTTCGGCTCGAACGCGGGCTGCGGCGGAGCGAGCTGCTCCTGCGCGGAGGCGATCGCCGTCACGACGAGCGGCGCGAGGGCGGCGGTGATGGTGGAAAGTCGCATCGGGGCAGCATACCCGCAGTTCGACGCCGCGCCGCGAGCGCGCACGGCGACAGCGGCGAGTTATCACGCGCCGACGCCTTCGATCGGCTCAAGCGACAGGCGATCTCCGCCTTCTCGAGTCGCCGAGCGGACGACTCGGACGAGCGCGTGACCGTCGTCGTGGTCGAGCGCGATCGTCCAGCCCTCGCGCTCGGCTCGGTCGAGGAGTGCGAGCTTCGTGCACATCGCCTGGTAGGCCATCATGTCGTAGCCGAGGCTGGCCGCGGGGTGCGCGTGGTGGATCGTCGGACAGGCATCGCCCGCGAAGAGGTGCGGCGCCGCGCCACCCGCCGCGCTGGCGCCCTCGACGAGCACCGCTTGGTGGCCCCAGGTGTGGCCCGCGGCCGGCAGGAGCGTGAAGCCAGCGAGCGGCGCGCATTCGCCGTCGTGGAGCTCGACCTCGGACGCGATCGGATCGAGATGCGTGCGCAGGTAGGTGCGCGTCATCGTGCTCTTGTTGGCGAGGGCGTCGCGCCACTCGGTGCGCTGCACATGGATCCTCGCGCGCGGGAAGGTCGCGACGGGCCCCGCGTCGCCCGCGCGCGTGAGGCCGCCCGCGTGGTCGAAGTGGAGATGCGTCACGACCACATGCGCGATGTCGGCCGGGTCGACGCCGGCCTCGCGGAGCGCATCGACCGCGGTGCGGCGCTCGAGCGCGTACATCGCGCGCTCCTTGTCGGTCCACTTGTCGCCGTATCCCGCCTCGACGAGCACGAGCCCGTCGCGCGCCGTCTCGACGAGGAGCGACCGCGTCGCGAGCGCGATGCGGTTGTCGGCGTCGGGCGTGATCCACTGCGACCACATCGATTTCGGGATCAACCCGAACATGCCGCCGCCATCGAGGCGAAACGCACCGGTACGGAGCGGCGTGATGCGGTGGGGCTCGGAGGACATGCGGCGTAGGCTAGCGGTGATGGCGGAGGCTTGAGCTGCTGGGACCCAGGCGTTGGGTGTCGGACGATTTGAACGTCAAAGTCGTCCGGCATTGGGTGTCGGCTGGTTCGACCGTCAGAGTCGCTCATCCTGGGTGCCAGTGGACTTTAGTCCGCTGAACCACGGACGCCGGAGTCGACGGCTGACATCACCCGTTCAGCAGACTGAAGTCTGCTGGCACCCAGGATGTTCGTGGCGGATTCACTCCGCCGCGTTCCCGCCGGGGGGAGCGGCCGCAGCCGCGACCGCTCAAGTCACGAACGCCTTCACGACCTCGAACGCGATCAGCGCGATGATGATCCACTCGAGGAGTTCGCTGCGGTACTGCGACTGGCGGCTCTCGAGGCGCGTGCTCACGGAGCCGAGTGTCTCCAGCTTGCGCGCGATCGACTTCTCCCAGTCGTCGATGCGGAAGCGGCGGCCCGCGGCGCGCTGGACGCGGGCCAAGAACGCGTCGCCGAAGAGCTTGAGCGCGTTCGTGATGCCGTCGAAGAGCGCTGCACCCTCGAGCTCGAGCTCCGTGAGCTTGCGGAGGTTTGCGCGCAGGCGGAAGCGCGAGAAGAGGCTGCGGTCGTTCGCCATCGCCCAGACCTGGTCGAGGCCACGGTCGAGCTCTGCGTCGAGATGCTTGAGCTCGGCGAGCTGCACGTTCGCGAACTCGAGCACAGCGAGCGTGGCCGCGGGCTCTGCGTCGACGACGAACGCAGCCGCCCAGTCGACGAGCACGAGGTCGTGCTCGCCGTAGGCAAGCGGCTGCGCGGTGGCGTCGGCGATCTCGTCGACGGAGAGCGGCTTGTCCTCGAGGCGGACGAGCGCCGCGATGTTCGCAGCGCCGAAGGCCGCGACCGTCGGCGCCCCGCCGCCTGTGCGCACGGGGTCGACCACGAACACGATGTAGTCCTCGGGCGCGCCGCGCACCTCGCTCCGCACCGCCGCGTCGCCGAGCGTCGCGACGATCTCGTCGACGCACGCGCGCGCCGCTGCTGCGAGCGCCGCGTTGTTCCAGAGCGCGGCCGCGAGCGCGCGCAGCGCCGACGGCGAACCGTCGATCGGCACGCGGAAGGACACGCTCACCGCGCCGAAGTCGTAGAGCGTGACCTCGACGGCGCGCTCGGTGCGCCATGCGCCGAGCGCGATCGGCGCGCGGTCTACGACGATGCGCAGCGGCTTCTGCGAGAAGTCCGCGTCGGCGGGCAGCCGGCGGCTCTGCGGCATCGCCTCGCGCGCGCTTGCTGGGAAGCGCGAGGCCGCATGCGCGAGGTCGATGGCGAACGCAGCCTCGAACGCGAAGAACGCGCGGCATTCGCCCGCGAGGTTGGGAGCCGTCTCTGCCTGCATGGCGTGTCCGCGCGAGAGCGCGTCTACTTGACCGTGACCTTCACCGAGCGCGTGTCGACCGCGGAGACATCCTTCTCCCACGGGCGCTTCAGTTCGAACACGATGATCGTCTCGCCCTTGCCGACGAGGTTGAAGCGCATTTCCTCGATCATTGGCCCGCCGACGCGCGCATCGTCGTGCGCGCGTCGCGACGACTGCCCTTCGAGCTTCACGATCTTCTCGTCGAAGCGCGAAGCTGTCCACGCGTAGCCGGTGCCCGCGCTGAACGGAAGCTCGGCGGTGTAGGTCGAGCCCTTGCGCGCGGAGAAGTCAGCGACCGATTCCTTCGGCGGCTCATGGCGGATGCTGGTGTGCGAGGAAGCGCACGCAGCGAGCGCGCAGGCGAAAATGCCGGCAGAGAGTGCGGTGCGCATGGAATTCACGCTGTCTAGTCGCCGCGACTGCTCACGAAAGCAGCGCGTCGGGGTCCTCGAGCAGCTTGACGACGGTGTTCAGGAACCGCGCGCCTTCCGCGCCGTCGACCACGCGGTGGTCGCACGAGAGCGAGAGCGGCAGCACGAGGCCCGCGTAGAACTTGCCGTCCTTCACGCAGACGCGCTCCTTCGCGCGGCCGGCGGCCAGGATCGCGACCTCGGGGTAGTTGATGACAGGCGTCGCGAACATGCCGCCGTAGCTGCCCACATTCGAGATCGTGAAGGTTCCGCCGAGCGAATCCTCGCGCGCGATCGTGCGGTCCTTGCACTTCGCCGCGAGCGTCTTCACGCTCTGCGACATCTGCACGGGCGCAAGCGCCCCGGCGTTCTTGATGACGGGCACCATCAGCCCCGCGTCGGTGTCGACTGCGCAGCCGAGGTTGACATTCGACTTGAGGATGATCTCGCCCTTCGCGTCGTCGACGACCGCGTTCAGGCTCGGGTGCTTCTTCAGCCCGCGGCAGATCGCCGTCATGATGAAGGGCAGCATCGAGAGCTTCTCGCCGACGACCTTCGAGTATTCGCGGCGCTTCGCCTCGAGCGCGGTGACATCGGCTTCGTCGACCACGGTGAAGTGGACCGCGGTCTGCACGCTGCGCGAGAGCGCCTCGGCGATCTTGCGGCGCACGCCGCGGAACGGCACGCGCTGCGCGACATCGTTCTGGTCGATGTAGACGGAGCCCGGCGCGATCGTGGCCGCGCGCGGCGCGAAGCCGGCGACGCCCGCGCTCGACGGCTCGACCATCGTGGCGGTGCCGCCTTCTGCGAACGAAGCCACATCGCTCGCGGTCACGCGGCCACCGCGGCCGGAGCCGGGGACCTTCTGGATGTCGACGCCGAACTTCTTGGCGAGCCCGCGCACGGCGGGGGTCGCCATCGCCTTGCCGTCGCGCACGGCGACGGCCGACTCGGGCGCGCGGCGGGCGAAGCGGTCGCTGACGGTGAGGGTGCCGGACATCGTGCCGACGACGGTGCCCTGGTCCGCTTCTGCGGCGGGTGCGCCCGCCGCGATCTGGCTCGACATGCAGGCGTTGCCGTTCGAACTCGCGGCCGCGGCGCCGACCGCGACGGGCGCAGGGGCGGCAGCGGCCTTCGCAGCGCCGTAGCGCACGAGCACCGCGCCGACCTTGATGATGTCGCCGGGCTTGCCGGAGATCTCGGTGACGGTGCCCGCCCACGGCGACGGCACCTCGACGAGCGCCTTGTCGGTCTGCATCTCGGCGAGCGTCTGCGACTCCTTCACGGTGTCGCCCGCCTTCACCTTCCAGCTGATGAGCTCCGCCTCGACGAGGCCTTCGCCGAGGTCGGGAAGCAGGAAGTGGCTCTTGTCCGAGGGTTGCTTGACTCCGGCCATCGTTGGTCCTCACACGCGCCGAAAGTGGCGCGAAGCGTGTTGTACCACAGCAGGTGGCTGCGGCAGGAGGGGAGGGTAGGCTGTGCATCGCGAGGTTGCCACGCCTCCAAGGAGCACGACATGCACGAAACAGCCGAGAACTCGGCCGACGCCGGAAGCGAGATCGACTGGACTCTGCCGTACGACGCGCGGCGGCCAGCCGTGTGCGGGTCGATGGCGGTGGCGACGAGCCAGCCGCTCGCGGCGCAGGCGGGGCTCGAGATCATGCGCCGCGGCGGAAACGCGGCCGATGCCGCGGTCGCGACGGCCGCAGCGATGGCGGTGCTCGAGCCGACGACGAACGGGATCGGCGGCGACGCGTTCGTACTTGCGATCTTCAACGGCGAAGTGGTGGGGCTGAACGCGTCGGGCCGTTCGCCCGCGCGGCAG
>JBIKTI010000404.1:0-3010 GCA_044348205.1 Phycisphaerales bacterium
CGTGTTTGAACGGCCGCCGCTGCGGCGGCGGCCTTTGGCGTTGTCCACGCCAGAGCGAGCGCCCGCAGGCGCGAGCGCTCAAATCAGGCCGCGAGCGCTCAAATCACGCCGCGAGCGCTCAAACACGCGGCGCCGCGCGCTCCGACGGATCCTCGAGCTCGAAGAACCGTTCCTCGCGGAAGCCGAACACGCCCGCCACGAGGTTCGACGGGAACTGGATCAGCAGCGAGTTCAACTCGCGCACATTCGCGTTGTAGAAGCGCCGGCTTGCGGCGATGCGGTCCTCGGTGAGCGACAGCTCGCGCTGGAGCTCGAGGAAGTGGCGGTCGCTCTTGAGCTCGGGATAGCTCTCGGAGAGCGCGAGGAGCCTCCCGAGCGAACGGCCGAGCTCGCTCTCGCCGTCGATGCGCTGCTGCAGCTGCCCGCCGGCCGCCATCGCCCTCGCGCGCGCAGCGACGACGCGCTCGAGCGTCTCGCGCTCGTGCTTCGCGTACCCCTTCACCGTCTCGACGAGGTTCGGCACGAGCTCATGCCGCCGCTTCAGCTCGACATCGACGCCCGACCAGCTCTCCTTCACATGCTGTCCGAGGCGTGCGAACCGGTTGTAGGTGAGGATCGCCCACAGGAGCGGAAGCCCGACGAGGACTCCGAGCACTCCGCACAGGAAACCCAACGCTTCCGCAGCATCGCCGCTCATGCCGCACCTCCCTCGCCATCGCGAGCCGTCGGATTCAAGACCGGATCGGACGACCGCTCGTCCGCAGGAAGCCGGTCGGCACGGACATGGCGCGGAACGCGGGCGAAGAACCCGTCGATCCAGCCGAGCACGACCGCGAACCGCTCGGGGTCCCAGCGCCGCGTGCCGTGGTCGAACAGCAGGATCCCCCGCTGCGCCTCGATCTCGGGCACCGCGCTTTCGAGGAAGTACTCGATCATGCGCGGATCGAAGAGATCGGACGCGAAGCGGCGGTCGGAGCACTTCACATGGAACCGCCTCGAGAACTCGCTCGACTCGAAGTCGATGTCCTCGAAGCCGACGAACGCGCCGAGCCTGTCGAGGAAGTTCTCGCCGCGCACCGCAAGGTCCTCGGCGATGCGCAGCACCGGCACCACCGAAATGAACGACATGTTGTAGGTCGTCGTCGAGGTGCTCTTGCCGTTGCTCGTCGTGATCTTGTACTGGTAGTCGCCCATCAGCAGGCGCATGCGCACGCCGCCGAGCCTGGTCTCGCCCGAGATGAGATTCAGGCCCGTGCGTGAATGGCCGCGCCCGAAGTCGCGGAATCCGCGGAAGCGCTGGTCGAGCAAGGGATCCCGCTCCGTGAACGCGAATCCCATCTGCGCGGCCAGCGCGCGCATCGCCTCGCGGCGCTCGCGTTCCGCCCTGCGGTGGAACGCGACCGCGACGATCGCGCCGATCGCGAACAGCGTGATCACGATCGCGGCAAAGGCGATCTGCCCGCCTTCCACGCCTAGAACTTCACCTGCGGCGCGACGCGCTGCGCCTCGTCGTCGACCTTGAAGAACGGCATCTCCTTGAAGCCGAACAGGCCCGCGACGAGGTTCGTCGGGAACACGACCAGCATCTGGTTGAAGCCGCCGACGCTCGTGTTGTAGCCGTTTCGGGCACCGCCGATGATGTTCTCCGTCGAGGTGAGCTCGCCCTGAAGCTGGAGGAAGTTCGTGTTCGCCTTGAGGTCGGGGTACGCCTCGGCGACGGCCATGAGGCGCCCGAGCGCCGCGCTGAGGCCGCCCTCTGCGGCGATCTTCTCGTCGAGCGGGCCAGCGCTCACGGCGCGGGCGCGCGCGGCGATGACGGCCTCGAGCGTCTCGCGCTCGTGCTTCGCATAGCCCTTCACGGTCTCGACGAGGTTCGGAATGAGGTCGTGGCGGCGCTTGAGCTGCACATCGATGTCGGCCCACGCGCCCTCGACGCCGACCTTGCCGCGCGCGAGGTTGTTGTAGACGGACATCAGCCACAGGCCCACGCCGAGCGCGACCACCGCGAGTCCACCACAACCGATGAGAAGAATGATTGGCACGAGGAGCCTCCGAAAGGGCGCATGTGCGCCGTGTGCGAAGCCGCCTCTCGCCAGGGGCCATCGATCCCCTCGGCGCAACAGGCGGCGGGCCGCCCGATTCCGCGCGTCGTCCGCTCGGTTTCAGGCCAGCGGGTCGGATTCTACCGAGACCTGCGGCTCGGGACGGCCGCTGCGGGCGTCGCTGCCGACTTCCGTGGCGCGGTCGGCGCGCCGAGCGCGCGGATCGCCTTGAACTCAGCCTCCTCGAGCGGCGTGACGGAGAGTCGGTTCCCCTTGCGGAGGATGAGCATGCCCTCGAGCGCGGGCTCTGCGCGCAGCCGCTCGAGCGGGACGACCTCGGGGAAACGCTCGACGAACTCCACCTCGCACATCAGCCAGGTGGGCGCCTCGCGGGTCGACTTCGAGTCGTGGTACTCGCTCTTCGGGTCGAACTGGGTCGGGTCTGGAAGGGCCGGCCGCACGATCCGCAGCACGCCCGCTGCGCCCGAGGGATCCGCGTTCGAGTGGTAGAAGATGCCGAGGTCCCCCGCCTTCATCTCGTCGCGCATGAAGTTGCGCACCTGGTAGTTGCGAACCGAGTCCCAGCCCGTGCGTCGGTCGCGCTCGAGATCGCGGATCGAATAGACATCGGGTTCGCACTTGAGGAGCCAGAATCGCGCCATGCTCGGAGCGTAGCCGAGCCTCCGCCCCTCTACACTGCGCCCCATGCACGCCACGCGTGACGGAAGCCTCGGCAGCACCCGCTCGCTTCTTCGGGCGGCGCTCGTCGGCGCGGCGCTGGCATCGCAGGCCCCAGCCGCGGGGGCGCAGGCGACGCCCGCGGACAAGCCCGCCGCGCGCGCCGAGACGAAGAAGAGCGCGCCCCGCGACGACCGCGAGCTTGCGCGGGCGGAGGCGCAGCGGAAGCTCGACGCGGCGGCCCTTCCGCAGCCGATGTCGGAGACGCGCTTCAAGTCGTTCCTCGCCGC
>JBIKTI010000405.1:0-3008 GCA_044348205.1 Phycisphaerales bacterium
CACGAGCGGCTTGCCCGAGATCGGGCTCTTGTACTCGAGCTCCTTTGCGCGGAGCTCGGTGATGTACTCCTCCTGCCCCTCGTCGTACCAGCCGTTGAACTCGCCGAGGTAGATGTCGCCCGACGCAAGCAGCCGTGACACAAACGCCTGCACCTGCGACTCGTGCCGCGGCTCGGTCGTGCGGATGAAGTCGTCGTTCGACAGGTTGAACGGCCCGAGCAGCTTGCGGAACTCTGCCGAGTTCTCGTCTGCGAGCGCCTGCGGCGTCATGCCGCGGTCCTTCGCGCTCTTCTCGACCTTCTGGCCGTGCTCGTCGGTGCCCGTCAGGAAAAACACATCGCGCCCGTCGAGCCGCATCGCGCGCGCCCAGACATCGCAAAGCGTCGTCGTGTACGCGCTCCCGATGTGGGGGCGGTCGTTCACGTAGTAGATCGGGGTCGTGATGTAGGCGGGGCGGCCGGACGCTGCGATCGGAGCGGACATGCGAGGATGGTACAGAACATAGAATGCGCCCTATGCCGCGCGAGGCGGAACGCAACTCCCAGCGCCGTTCAGGCGACACCAGCGTGCCCGCGATCGTGGCGACGGTGGCGCTCGTAGGGTTCTCCGTCTTCATCGGCCTCTACGGCCCGCGGCTCGGAAACCGCCAGCAGTTGCCTGGGGGTACGACCGTGCTCGAGCTCGCGAGCGCGCTTGTTTCGCGGCATGGGTCCGCGGTCGTCGAGTCGGTGCAGCTTGTGCGCATGGGTGCGGGCGATGCAGAGGAGGTCGCGCTCGATGCCTCGCGCATCCTCGGCCGCGAGGTCACGCTTCCCGAGCCCGCGGGGGTCGACATCGACTGGCTCCGCGCGACGCGCCTGCGCGTTCCCGGCGCAGCGGGCGTGCATGCGTTCGCTGCCGTGGGCCCGCGCATCAACCTCGACTTCGTGAGCGTGTTCATGCTCCTCGACGAGGATCGGTTCACCGTGTTCGACCGCTTCGGGCGGCCAAATCCGCTGCCTGAAGGGGAAATGTTCTCGGTCGGCGTTCCGGGCTCGACGCCCGACGCCGTGCTTCATGTCTTCCGCATCCGCGGCGTGGTGTTCGCGGTGCAGTCCTCGAACAGGGCTGTGGCCGACGAACTGGTCGGCGCCATCGAGTTCGAGGAGTCGCAGCGGGCGGAGGAGCCCCGCGAGGGGGCGGCGGAGAGCTGATCGCACCCGATCGCGCTCGGAACTCTTGCCTCGGGGGCCGCGAAGCCGATATTGATAGACCGTGGCGGCTGCCTTGACGGCGGCGCTGCGCCTGAGCCAAGCCATGCAGCACCACGAACAGCGCCACGAACAAAACCGACCCTCGTTCATCTCGATCGCTCCGACCATCACGCTGGTGGTCGCCGTGTCGCTGAGCGCATCGGTCGCCGAACACGCCGCCGCGCAGGCGAGGGTGCAGTCCTCGCGCGTCTCGCCGCAAATGAGCGGTGGCGCATCCGCATCGGGGCCGCGGTCGCCATCGATCGCAGGGGGGCAGGGCCGTGCGCTCGGCGACGGCAACGCGATGGGCGGCCAGACCTTCTCGTGGATGCGCGGCAGCGGCATCAGCCAGCGCATGGGATCGGGGAATCTCCTCGACGCGAACACGCAGGTCGGATCGGGCGGCGTCAATCGCGGCGTCGTCTCCGTCGACTACAACTCGCAGAACCTGCTCGTGACGGGCAATGTCGCGGGCGGCCGTGGATTCCGCGGCTCGGTCGGCTATACGGCGGACCGCGACTTCCGCGGAACGCTCGGGTCCGACTCGACCTTCCGCTTCGAGGCCGACAGCGCCTACTCGAACATCGTCTTCAACACCTCGAACTACTCACGCGACCGCTTCCTCCTCGCGCAGGGTCTCGGCGCATTCGAGTACAGGCGCGAGTCGACGCCGATCTCGCCCGAGGAGCAGCGCGCCGCCGCCGCGCAGCCCGAGAGCAGGCTTCGCCTCGACCGCGCCAACACGCAGATGGCGATCGGCCGCATGAACGACGAGGCGGGCGAGGACCGCACGATCGCGACGGGCGTCGGCGCGGGAGGCGAGTCCGTCCGCTACATCGTGTCGCCGCTGCGCGGGCTGCAGGCTGAGAAGCTCGACGACCCGATCGTGCGCTCGGGGCTCAGCCTCTACGAGCAGGCGCGCGCCCGACAGGAGATCGCATCGGGCATCGCGAAGCCCGATGACTTCGACCCCCGCGCGCGCGCGATGCAGCGCGGCATGATCGACGCGCAGATCCGGCCCGAGGACTCGGGCGCATCGGTTCGCGAGACAGAAGCGCGCCTCATGGCGCCTGGATACCTCGACATCCTCAAGGCCGTCGATCTCTCGGCGTCGAAGGAGGAGCAGGCTCGCCCGAAGACGACGCTCGACGAGATCCGCCAGGAGCTCGATCGACTCCAGCGCGGCGCGCGCGAGGAGAAGCCAGCGGACGCGACGCCCGAGACGGGACCCGACGCGATGCGCGAGGAACGCAAGGCGCCTGCGGACGCGACGGGGATCGACGCGCTGCTCGAGCCGCGTCCGCCCGCGGAGCGGCTCGACGAGCGTGGATCGGTGCGCGAGCGCCGCGAGAAGCTCACCGTCGAGCAGATGGCGGATGTCCTTCGCCACGGCGGCCGCATCGAGAAGCTCTCGACCGACGACGAGCGTCGGCTCAACCAGCTGATTCGTCAAGGCGAGCAGTCGCTGCGCGAGGGCGACTACTTCATGGCGGAACGGCGCTTCCTGCAGGCGCAGGCCTATCGTTTCGACAACCCGCTCATCGAGGTCGGCCTCGCGCACGCGCAGATCGGCGCGGGCCTGAACCTCTCGGCCGCCCTCACGCTGCGCAGTCTCTTCGCCAAGCATCCAGAGCTGATCGACGCGCAGTACGACCGTGCGCTTCTTCCAGGCGACGAACGCCTCGCGCGCGTGAAGTCGCTCCTGCGGGAGCGGATCAGCGAGGGCGCCGACGCGAACGACTACGGCTTCGTGCTCGCCTACATCGGCAGGCAGAC
>JBIKTI010000406.1:0-3002 GCA_044348205.1 Phycisphaerales bacterium
GGCCTTCGCCTCCGCCTTCGCCATCTCGTTCACGAACGAGATGCCAGTCGTCTCGAGGCGGTTCACGATCTTCTTCGCCTTCGACGAGAGGTAGGCATGGAGGAGGAGGGACGGAATCGCGACGATCAGGCCGTATTCCGTGGTGATGAGCGCCTCGGAGATGCCGCTCGAGAGCGTCTTGACATCGCCCGTGCCGTAGATCGTGATGAGGCTGAAGGTGTTCATGATGCCCGTCACGGTGCCCAGGAGGCCGAGGAGAGGCGCCGCCGCGGCTGAGATCGCGATGAAAGGAAGCATCGACTGCAGGCTGAGCTGGGTGCGGTGCATCACCTCGTACATCTGCTCCTCGGCCTGCTCGCGCGAGGCGCCGAGCGAGGCAGTGCCTGCGCGGATCATGCGGCCCATCGGGCCAGGCATCTTCTCGGCGAGCGAGACGGCCTTCGCCTTGTCGCCCGCCGCGACGGCGGCCATGACCGCGCGAACCCGCGCGTTCGACGGCGTGCGCACGAAGAGCATCGCCACCCACTTGTAAAGGCTGACCAGGAGCGCAGCGCCCGCGAGGATGAAGATCGGCCACATGACGGGGCCGCCCTTCTTGATGTGCTCCCAGAGCGTCTCCTCGGTCTGGGCAATCTTGTGCGCGTTGCCGAGCGTCGGGTCGAACGGCATCGCGCCGCCCTTCCCCTCGACGAAGGCGCCGGCCGCAGCGAGGAGCTCGGGCGCCTCGAAGGCCGTCAGCGACGGCTCCAGCGAACCAAGCCGCTGCTCGACGGTGCCGACCTTCGTCCCGTCCGCGCTGCGGAAGAGCGCCGCAGGTCCAGCGAGGAAGAAGGCGCCTTCCGTGAAGGTGCCCGTCGAGTCGACAGCAGAGCCGGCGAAGCGCGCGCCGCCGAAGCTCCCGTGCAACCGCTCGATGCTCTTCGCGAGCATCTCGGCCTGGATCGTGAACAGCTCCTTGCGCGGCAGCTCGGCGTTGTCGGCGGCGAGGCGCACTCTCTCAAGGTCGCCACGGCTTCGCTGGAGCTCAGTGATGTGAAGCCCCGACTCGTAGTTGCGCAGATACTCCTCGAGGAGCGTCGACAGGTATCCGACCTCCTCCTCGCGAGACTTGATCTCGGAGGTGAGCTTCGTCAGGTCGAGCGTGCGCGTCGCGAGCAGGTTCGTCACCTGCTGGAACTCGGCGCGCGACGCGACGATCTCCTGCTCGAGCTTCGCGAGATCGCGCACCAGCGGAAGCTTCTCGGAGGCGATCCGCTCGCGGAGCGCTGCGAGCTCGGCGAGGCTCTGCTCGACCTTGCGCTGCATGTCGGTCTCGGCGTCGTCGAAGCGCGGCGCGGGCGCGGCGCCCTCGGGAGCGGTTGCGGGCGCGGCGCCGTCCTGCGGAGCCGCGAAGGCCGCGGGAAGCGCGAGCGAGAGCGTGAGTATCGAGGCGAGCGATGAATGGAAAAGGCGCATGGGTGTTCTCCGCAACTCGCGTCAGTTGCTCGTGCCCGGAAGGTTCTTGAGCGGAAGGAGGACGAACTCGGCGGGGCTCTCGTTCTTGAGGATCGCGACGAGGCGGGCGATCTGCGGGGCAGCTTCGTTCGCGGGCGTCCAGGTCCAGCCGTCGGCGGTGGCCGCTCCGAAGCCCGCGATGCGGCCGTTGCCGCCCGTGTAGTAGCCCTGGGCGAGGCCGATGTAGACGACGGTCACCTCCGCGCTCGTCCCGTCGGGAAGCGCGCGGATCTCGCTCGTCACGGTGATCTCGCGGTTGAACTTGTTCACCTCGTTGACGAGGCCGACCACATTCTGGAAGCGCGTCGAGAGCGGCAGCTCCGACGACGCGGGGTCCGCGGGCAGTCGCTGCGAGAGCGGCTTGATCTTGTCGCGGATCGGGTCGGGAAGTCGCTGCACGAGCTCCTTCGTGCGCGTCTCGAGGGCGGCCGCCGTGGAGGCGAGCTCCGCGCTCGCAGTGCGGAGCGCGTCACGCTGCGCCGCGAGCTCGGCCGTGCGGCGGTCCGCGTCGGTGGTGGAGCGCTCGCTCTCGGCGATCTTCTCGCGCACGGCCGCAAGTTCGCGCCGCAGGATGTCGATGCGCGAGTCGAGCATGTCCTTCCCGAGCGTCCAGTCGCGCGTCTCCTCGGAGATCACGCGGCGCGTCTCGACCCAGCGGTCGAACGCGTCGCGCATGCCGCCGATCCGCTCCGAGACAGGCGTGTCGTCGGCAAGCGCGGGAATCGCGGCGAGCGTGGCCAGCGCGGCGATCATCGTGGCGGCGCGGAGGATGCGGGGGTTTCGTGGAAGGTCTCGCATGGCGTGGTTCCGTGTGGTTCCGTGTGGGTCGGTGCTGGCGGTCGGTGCTGGCGATGGGGGCGCGCGGGAGCTGTCAGAACTGCATCTCGAACGCGACGCCGATCGCGAGGTCGACGCCCGCCGTGTAGGAGGTGTTGAGGATGTCGCCCCCGATGTACTCGGAGCGGTACACCGTCTCGATCTCTGGGTTCAGGATGTTCTTCGCCTGGAAGAAGACCTTCCAGTGCTCGAGAATCGACTGCTGGAAGGTGAAGTTGAGCGAGCCGTACGGCCGCGCCACGATGCTCGGGATGAAATTCTCGCGCGCGATGCCAGCGCCCGCCTCGAGCGTGTCACCCTGCAGCGTGTAGAAGAGCCCGAGCTGCGTGCCCGTCTCCTCGATGTCGTATGTGGCGTTGATGTTGAAGAGGAAGTCGGGCGCGCCCGTCATCGGCCGAGTCGACTCGGGGAAGCCGATCGCCGCGAGGTCCTCGATCTCCTCCTCGGGCAGATACACCGTCGAGCGGATGAAGGTCGCGTTCGTGCCGAAGGCGAGGCCCTTGAGCCGCTCGTCGAAGGCCTCCATCTTCACGCGCGCCTCGAGCTCGAGGCCGACCATCGTTCCCTTTGGATAGTTGAGCGGCGTGGTGTAGATGAAGTTCTGCGGAGCGTTGAACTGCGCATACTCGATCGGCCGCTCGATGGCCTTGTAGAACCAGCTTCCCGAGAAG
>JBIKTI010000407.1:0-2997 GCA_044348205.1 Phycisphaerales bacterium
AATGAGCGAATCGAGCCGCGGGCGATCGTCAGCTGGCGCGATGTCGAGCAGGAGTACGAGCGGCGGCGCGGCGAGTTCAATCCGCGGCCGCAGATCCGCATCGGACGCATCAGGCTGTCCGTCGAGACCGATGCGGGCGCGATCGAACGCGTCAAGGCATGGGTGGCCGAAGGCAGGGACTTCGCCACGATCGTCTCGGAGCTCAACGCATCTGAACGCAAGGCATCTGAACCCAAGGCATCTGAACCCAAGGCATCTGAACCCACGGCATCTGAGCTGAAGGCGTCTGAACTGAAGGTCGCCGACGGAGGCCTTTGGAACACCTTCGAGCTGCCCGAGAACGGGATCGCGGGTCTTGAATTCTCCGATGCGATCAAGGCGCGCCTTGAGGGCCTGGCCGAGGGCGCGGTGAGCCGGCCGATCGAGTCGCGCGACTTCGTGTCGTGGTACGCAGTCCTCGACATCGAGACGCCGAGTTCGCGCTCGATCTACGACCCCGATGTGCAGCTCTCGATCGAGGACGAGCTTCGCGCCCGACGCAGGATCATCGAGCGCGAGCGCTACTTCGAGAGCCTGCGCAGCCGCTGGGTCACCGACGACATCTCGCGCATCGAGCGCAAGTTGATCGACATCGCGCTGCAGCGCTACTGGCAGTGAGCTCATCGCCTCGCGACCTCGCGCTCGAAGAGCGCGGTGACCTGACGCGACACCATGGCCCGCCGTGCCGCGCCCTCGACGCCGATGAGATCGACGCGGATGCGGCGGACGGCTGCGAGACGCGGGGGGTCTCCCCGCGCGGGGCAGCCTGTGCGAGCCCGCCGCACGCACTCCTCGAGGTCGCACAGGAGCCGCCAGAGCACCTCGCGCTTCCGCGCGTCGACACGCTCGAGCGCATCCCATGGACCCGCCGCCCGCTTGACCTCGACCAGCACCAGCAGCGTCCCGTCGGGACTGAGCGCGAGGAGATCGGCCTCGTCGCGACGGTCACGCTGGCTACGCCAGTTCCGGCCGATCACCCTCATGCCCAGCGCGCGGAGGAATCGTTCCGCGGTGCGCTCTCCAGGGTCGCGCGCCAGGCGCGGCAGGGCGAGCCTGAGCCTGTGGACGACATAGGCGAACGCAATGCCAAGCCCATCTGCGTGAAGCGCGCGCCACACGGCCGCGAGTCGCGCGCGTGATCGGGCCGCAGCGACCGCGAGCCGCGGAGTACCAGCAGCCGTCTTGGCCTGCATGTTGGTTTCGAGCATGACTTCTCCCCGCTGGTGATTCGGTTCACCAACGAGGGCCCATCATGCCATGCGCCAACGGCATCACTCGGAATCGCCGCACTTCTGCAGGAGGGATTCTGGAAAATATCGCCGTCGCGTCTCGCACCCATCGGTGCGGAACGGCGGCGCTAGTTCTTCACGGGGATGTCGAGGCTCGAGCTCGCGATCCAACGGTCGCCGAGCTTGACGCCGACGATCTTGCGGCCGACGGCGGGCGTGAACAGCGCGAAGAGGTCGTCGACGCCCGCGCTCGCGAGGTTCGGGTAACTGCCGATCTTGAAGAACTTTCCCGCACGCTCGAGGTTGATGATGACGCGGCGATCGCCGCCCTTCATCGCGTGCAGGTAGCCGATCGGGCGATAGAGGTTGCCCGCGTCGTCCACGAGCGCCAGCTCCGCCTCGTCGCCGACCTCCTCGCGGGTCTTCGTGCGGTCGTTCCAGAAGTCGATCGAGTTGCGCGATCCACGGGTCAGGTTGAGGCGCACCACGCGTGTGTTCGGCGGTGCCCAGATGCCCTTCACGACCACGCTCTTGTTCCCCTGGAACCCACCCGTCTCGTACTCGCCCGTGCCCGCGAAGAGATAGTTCGTGTCCTTGACATCCATCGCGCCGAGGTTGTTGAGGTTGGCGTTGGCGGGCATGATCGAGTCGTTCACGACCAGATCGTCGCTCGAGATCGCGGGCGTCCCAGCGGGCACCTCGACGGAGCCCGTGCGGCCGCCGCGCTGCATGGCCATCGCGTCCTGCTCGTTCGACTCCTGCGCGATCGCGGGGAAGTCGAGGCGCAGGCCCATCGCGTGGAGGAACTTCGGCGTCGAGGGGAAGTTGGCTGCTGGGTAGACGAGCGTCACGCCGAACGAGGTCGTTCCCGCGGGCGCGGTGATGTAGTTCGAGAGGTCGTCGAAGCGGTAGAGCGTGCGGCCGCCGCCCGAGTTCGGCTGCGTCCATGCGACGGGATAGGCGACAGGCGTGACTCCGCCGCGGCGCTCGCCGACGAGGCGCAGCTGCGAGGCCGAGATCGCGAAGCCCTGGCCGAAGTCGCTTGCACCCGGCTCGAGGTTCAGGTCGACCACATAGGCGCGCATCGGCGGAAGGTTGCCGAGCGTGTAGGAGCCGACGAGGATCGCCTTGTCGAGGCGGATCGAGCCAGGCGTCGCCACGGTGCGCGACAGGCGTCCCGACTTCACGAAGCTGTCGCGCACGAGCGCGAGCGACTGGTTGCCGAGCTCAGGCTGCATCGAGGCGAGCGTCGGCGAGGTGAGGGTCGGGGTCATCGAGCCCTCGGAGACCCACGAGAAGAAGCCAGCCGTGATGTTGTGCGCAGGCACCCAGAGCGGACTGGCCTTGAGGTCGGGCTGGCCCTTGGCGGCCGCGGTGCGGACAACGCCCTTGACGCCCATGATCTCGGTGGTCGAGTGGGTGTGGCCGATGCCGATCAGCGTGATGCCCACCGTGAAGACCGCGGCGACGAGGCCGACCGCACCGCCAGCGCCGAGGTTCACGATCTGCGGGAAGTTGAGGTTGTCGGGCGCCAGCTTGTCGGCTGCGACGCGGAGGATGAAGAGATAGATCGAGAACGGCAGCAGGAGTGCCACCCCCCAGGCGTAGGGAACGAGCCAGTCCTGCGAGAGGCACAGCGAGGCGATCGGCTCCCAGGTCGCGAAGGCGAGCACGCCTGCGGCGAAGACGCACACGAGGTGCAGGATCGCGCTGAGGAGGCCCTGGTTCG
>JBIKTI010000511.1:0-2994 GCA_044348205.1 Phycisphaerales bacterium
CAGATCCAGGTTGCCGCTGGGCGGCACATAGCTCTCCAGGTACACCCGCAGGGTGGCGCCCTGGGTGCCGGTGCCCGACAGCCGCAGCACCACCCTGCTGCCGTCATCGAGCAGCAGTCGCAGGCCCTGGCCGCTGGTGAGCGAACCGTCCACCGGATCGGTGTAGGCAAAGTCGTCGGCGGTGGCGATGCTGCGGCTGGCGAAGCTCTGCCCCACCAGTGACGGCTGCATCGCCTTCACGCGGTCGTAGAGGCCATGGGCTGCTTCGGAGGGGATCGCCTCGTAGTCGTGGCGCGAGTAGTAGTGCCGCCCGAAACGGCTCCAGTGCTCCGCCATGATCCGGCTCACGGGCTCGCGCCGCTTGGCCAGGATGTTGAGCCAGAACAGGACGGCCCAGAGGCCGTCCTTCTCGCGGATGTGGTCGGAGCCGGTGCCGAAGCTCTCCTCACCGCAGAGGGTGATGCGGCCGGCATCGAGCAGGTTGCCGAAGAACTTCCACCCCGTCGGCGTCTCGAAACAGGGCAGGCCCAGGGCCTTGGCCACCACATCGGCAGCGGCGCTGGTGGGCATCGAGCGGGCCACTCCGGCCAGGCCATCGGCGTAGCCCGGAGCCAGGGTGGCGTTGGCGGTGAGCACCGCCAGGCTGTCGCTGGGGTTCACGAAGCAGCGTGTACCCAGGATCATGTTGCGGTCGCCGTCTCCGTCGCAGGCGGCGCCGAAGCGATAGGTGTCGCTGCCCAGCAGCAGTTCGGCCAGCTCGTGGGCGTAGGTGAGGTTGGGATCGGGGTGCCCGCCACCGAAATCCTCCAGGGGGACACCGTTGCGCACGGTGCCGGCCGGTGCGCCGAGCAGCCCTTCAAGGATGCGCTTGGCATAGGGGCCGGTCACGGCGTGCATGGCGTCGAAGGCCAGCGGGAAATCGCCGCGCAGCAGCTCGCCGATGGCGTCGAAGTCAAACAGCTTCTGCATCAGCGCCACGTAGGCATCGACGCCGTCGACGACCTCCATCGCCATGGTGCCCAGCTGCTGGCTGCCGGGCTCGTCCAGGTTGGGCTCGCCGGCATCCTCGAGGATCCGGTAGCTCTCCAGCTTCTGGGTCACGCCGTAGATGGCGTCGGTGATCGATTCGGGCGTGGGGCCGCCGTTGGCGCCGTTGATCTTCACGCCGAAGTCGCCCTCGGGCCCGCCGGGGTTGTGGCTGGCCGAGAGGATCACGCCGCCGATGGCGTTGTTCTGGCGGATCAGGTTGGAGGCGGCCGGGGTGGAGAGGATGCCGCCAGTGGTGGTGATCAGTCGGGCCACGCCGTGGGCCGCTGCCATGCGGGCGATCACGCCGATAGCGCGGAGGTTGCCGTAGCGGCCGTCGCCGCCCACCACCAGAGTGCCGCCGGCCACACCTGGGAGCACCCGCAGGCTGGCCTCGATGAAGCTCTCCAGGTAGTGGGGAGTTTCGAATTGTTTGCTGCTCTTGCGCAGGCCAGAGGTGCCCGGTTTCTGGTCGGTGAACGGAGCGGGAAGGCTGATCTGCCGGACGGTTGCGGGCATGGTGCCGGGGCCGCTGGGGGCACCAAGTTAGCCCTGTTGCTTCCGGTCACCCTGGCTAGCCTGAACACACCCACCGACCTGTTGCCGTGGTGAAGCGCGAGCGGGCCCATTGGATCCTGGGAGCCCTGGTGCTCCTCCCAGTTGTTGCTCCCCAGGTGACCCAATCCGCGACTGTTGGCCTTGCTGGTGCCAGCTCCTATGGGGAGGCGGTGGCTGTGACCCAGAAGGCCGCCCAGGCGGTGCTGGCCCGCAGCGGTGCCGAAAGCTGCCTGCGCGGCAAACTCACCAAGGCCCTGCTGGGGCTCTCGGCAAGCTGCGAGGCCGGCGGCCTGAGTACACCGCTCTGCGTTCTGGCCGATCGGGCCGTGGTGGTGCCGGTATGGTCCCTCCCCTTCATGGATCAAACAGCCCGTCAGCTGCTCGCCCAGATCGCGCAGAGTTGAGCAACGACTGCTCCTCGACGCCCATAGGTGCGCTTAGGAGTTCGGGATCAGGCCAAAGCCGCGTGGACGTTCTCCTCCACCTTTGTTGGTGTCGGTGTTGGGGCGTACGGGCTGCGTTTGCGGCCTGCAGAAGATCGTCACATCAGCCCCGGCGCGGTTGAGCCGCTGGCGACGCTCGAAGCTGTTGCTGGGAGCGACCACGGCATTTTCACGGATGGCCCAGAGGGTGTCTTTGCAGCTGCCGCCCAGGCGTGGGTGATCCAGCAGGGGGTCAGCCTGCTGGCGTGCCTGCAGGCAGGGCTCGGGGGTGTTGTCCCGGCCGCAGGCCAGGGTGAGCAGCTGCAACTGGCGCAGCTCCTCGGCGGTGGGCATGGGGGGATCTTTGGCCAGCGTTGCAGCGGGGGCCAGCAGTGTGAGGCTGCCGGCGAGCCCAAGCACGGCAGCTCTCAGGGCTGGCCGGGTGGCTGATGGGGGGGCGGCGAGGGCAAGGCGCACGGTGGCCGGGGATGGGGCGTTAGACGGACATCATGGCCGCGCCCAACGTGATGCCATGGCGCAGCGGCAGCTGTTGCTGTTGCCAGCGGTGCGCGATGACCGGCCCCAGCCATGGGGCGGCACCCGCCACCAGGCCCCGCAGCCAGGGCTGCTGACGCAGCGCCTCGCCCCGCCGGGTTTCCTGGAGCTGCAACTGCTGCACGGCGGCCACCTCGGCGCGACGCCGATCAGCCAGGTTGGCGAGGGCCTGATCGAGCCGTTCGGCCGCTGCGGAGGCCTGCAGCAGGGGGGTGAGGCTGGCCGCTGCGCCCCTGGCGTCGCGCAGGGCCATGTTGATCCCCTGGGCTCGCACCGGGCTCATCGGGTGGGCTGCATCGCCCAGCAAAAGCAGCCCGGGGCGCCACCAGCGCTGGGCCAGGCCGCAGTGCACGCTCAATCGCACCGGCCCCTCCAGCGAGGGCAGCGCACAGCTTCCCGCGCCCTGCAGCCACGCCGCCAGCTCGGGTGAGCT
>JBIKTI010000408.1:0-2992 GCA_044348205.1 Phycisphaerales bacterium
CCCGCATGCTTCAGCATGCGGAACGGATGACGCCAGCCGTCGACTCCGACAAATCGCCCTCACTCGCGCACACGGAGCATGTGCGACTTCCCCGCCGCGAGGCCGCGCCATTCGCGCGTGGAGCCGTCTGGGAGTCGAGCCGTCACGCGCACCGCCTCCGACGCGTCGCCGAGGCCGAATCGCGCCACGGGCTCGCACTGCGAGAGATAGCTCCGCGTCGGCGAGAGCACGCGGCGCTGCGTGACCGTGCGCCCTCCGATGACCGCCTCCACTTCGATCTCGGCGCCAAAGTGCGCGGGATCCTCGAGGGCGACCCCGATCGAGCGCCGCCCCGTGCGCTGTTCGTTGAGAAGGACGCGCGCGCTGCCGCCAAGGTCGACGAGCACGAGGTCGTCGTCGCCGTCGCCATCGAGATCCCCCGCGGCGAGGCCGCGCCCGACGGCCTCCTGCTCGAGGTCGCCCGTCGACCCGCGCACCGTCTCGATGAACATCGGCGCTGCGGCGGCTCCGTTGTTCACGAAGAACTGCGCGCGCTGGCGATAGGTCTGGCTCGGCTGCACCCTGGCGATGTCGGGCTCAAGATGGCCGTTCGCCTGCACGATGTCCTCGTCGCCGTCGAGGTCGAAATCCGCGAAGACGAGGCCGAAGGCGAGCATGCGGCGCGTGGGGGCGCCGAACCCCTGCCCGAGCGCCTCGTCTGCGAAGGCGGGCGTGCCGCCCTGCGTGGCGGATGCGCCTGTGAAGTAGAGCGAACTCGGCTCGTTCGCGAAGTTGCCGATCGCGACAGCGAGACGCGCATCGTTCGCCGGCCACGCTGCGTCGATCCCCATCGCGCCCGTCGCGGAACCATCGCGGTCGTAGGCGAAGCCAGACGCGACGCCGATGTCGCTGAAGCGCGGCGCACGCGCGTCGGGTGAACTCTCGTTGCGCAACAGGAACTTCGGCGTCGTATCGTTCGCCACCAGGATGTCCGTGCGGCCGTCGCGGTCCGCGTCGACGAAGACGAGCCCGAGCGCCTTCGCTGCGGGCGCGCCTGTGGCTGGGTTGCGCACGACGACACCCGACTCCGCGGTCGCATCGCGAAACCCGCCCCGCCCGTCGTTCACGAGAAGCGCGAGGGCCGTTCCCTCGAAGCCGCTCGGCGGCCCATAGGCGCGGCCGACGCCGTCAAGCGTGAAGTTCACGGCGCGGTCGATCTCGGGGGACCAGACCACATAGTTGGCGACGATGGCGTCGAGGTCGCCGTCGGCATCCACATCGAGGAAGCCGACGGAGGTTCCCCACGCGTTCTCCGCGGGGAGCGGTGCAGGCTCGAGCACAATCGGCCCGCCTGCTTCCGTGCGGTTCAGGAGAAGCGCGTCCTGCCCGACGCACGAGACGAGGAGATCAGGCGCGCCGTCTCCATCGACATCGCCCGCCGCGAGCCCCATCGCGTAGACATCGGAGAGAAGCCGCTCGTCGCCCGCGACGCGCTCGAACCTCGGCGGCCCGCCCGCCGTGGTCGCGTTGCGGTAGATGCGGATGCCGCCCTTCCGCGCCGCTGGGTCGCCTTCCGCGGGCTCGAGCGGCTGCCCCTGCGTGAAGACGAGGTCGGGCCTTCCGTCGCTGTCGAGGTCGACGATCGCAACGCCGCCACCGAGGCACTCTGGCAGCAGCTTTCCGCCGCGCGCGCCTGACTCATGGGTGAAGTCGACGCCCGCCTCCCCCGCCACATCGCGGAACGGGACGCCCGCGGCGGCCTCGGTGCGCTCTGCCTGCGAGGGCTCGGGCGGAGCGACGGGCGCTGCGGAGCCAGGCGTCGGAGTCGGCGTCGGTCGCAGGAAGACAACGCCTGCGACGACCGCCGCGAGAAGCGCGATCACGAGGACCGACGCGCGAAACCCCCGACCGACGGCGCGGTCGTCGCCTTCTGTGGCGTCGTCGGTGTTCGGGGTGGGCGCGTTCATCACGCGCGCAGTGTACGGGACACAGCGCGGCTATCCGATGATCGTGCGGCGCATCTTCACGTAGTCCCACACCACGAAGCGGTCGAGGTCCTCGCCCCCCGCGAAGAGGACGCGGCCGCCGGTCGACTCGGCGAGCCGATGCGCGAAGTGCACATCGTCCTCGGACTGCGACCAGCTCGGCAGCAGGAAGATGTTCACCACGATCCCCTCCTGCTTGCAGCGCATCGCCTCGCGCATCGTCTCGCGCTCGGTGCGCGGGTCGGGCGGGTAGAGCATGTAGAGGTCGCTGCCCTCGAAGTGCGCGGTCGGGAGGCCGTCTGTCAGCAGGAAGATCTGGCGGTTCGGCGTGTCCTGCGCAGAGAGCACCTGCCGTGCAAGCTGGAGCGACCGCTGGATGTTCGTGAAGTGAAGCGGCAGGTCGCGCTCGGTGATCTCGGGGTCCGACATGTCCGCGCGCAGGCGGACGACGGGGTCGTTGATCGACACCATCTTCGGCAGCATCTCGACGATCTCGGCGGCGGGCCGCAGCTTCGCGACGGTGTACATCTCGATCGCCTGCAGGAAGTCGCCCGGATACTCGCTGCGGATCAGGCCATCGAGCGCGAGCGCCATCTTCTTGGCCGCGATGTACTGCCCGCCGTAGCGCATCGAGCCCGACATGTCGAGGATGAGCGCCGTGGCGCACTTCGGCGCGCGGCGCGTGCGGTGGACCTCGAGGTCCTCGGCCGCGGGACGCGCGCGGCCCGTGCGGGCGACGGCGTTCAGGATCGACTGCGGGACATCGAGATTCGCGGGCGAATCGCCGAATTCGTAGGCGCGCGTCGACGGCAGCTCGACAGCGCCATCGCGCGAGTCGACGCCGTCGTGGCGGCCGCGGCGCGCGTCGGCGAGGTCGCTGAAGATGGTCGCGAGCAGGTGCTTCTGATAGGTGCGCATCGCGCGCGGCGAGACCTTGTAGCCCCCTAGGTTTCCATCGGGCGAGCGCTCGAGCCCCGCTTCCTCGGCCATCTTGCGCAGGAGTTCGTTCACCTGCTGCTGCAGGCGGT
>JBIKTI010000066.1:0-9021 GCA_044348205.1 Phycisphaerales bacterium
CCGCTGCGAAGGCGACCACGCCCGCTGTGAAGCAGACCACGCCCGCTGCGAAGGCGACCACGCCCGCTGTGAAGCAGGCCACGCCCGCTGCGAAGGCGACCACGCCCGCTGCGAAGCAGGCCACGCCCGCTGCGAAGGGTGCCGCTCCCGCATCTGGGAAGTCCACATCGCCAAAGGCCAAGCCCGAGCCTTCCGACACTCCGAACGTGCCCAAGAAGGGCCCGATCGATCTCGCACAGCACAAGTCCGTCGCCGCTGCGGCAGCAGCCGTCGCGAATGCGCGCGGTGGCGCGTCCAACGACTTCATCATCATCAACGGGCGCCGCGTGCGCGCGATCTCGACCAAGGGCATCACCGTCGCCAAGAAGTCGAAGGAGAGCGCCTCCGAGGCCGCGCCAGCGCCCACTGAGCAGCAGATCGCCTCGATCAAGACGAAGCTCGGCAAGAAGGAACTCGAGGAGTACCGCAATCTCCTTCTCGCCAAGCGCCGCCAGCTTGTTGGCATGCTTTCGGGCATGGAGGACGAGGCGCTGCGATCCTCGGGCGGCAATCTCTCGAACATGCCGGTCCACATGGCCGACATGGGCTCCGATGTCTACGAGCAGGATTTCACGCTCGGCATGGCGGAGACAGAGCGCGCCATCGTCGGGGAGATCGACGCAGCACTGCAGCGCATCGAGGACAAGACCTTCGGCGTCTGCCAGATGACCGGCAAGCCGATCGCGAAGGCGCGCCTCGACGCAAAGCCATGGGCGAAGTTCACCATCGAGGCCGAGCGCATCGCCGAGTCGGGCGGCCTGCGCTGACCTCGCGCGGCGCCTACCCTTGCGCCGTTCGTTGCTCCCAGCAGGAAGTCTCCGACCGTGGACACAGCGCCTGAGCCAGCCCAGCAGCCTCCCACCGCGCCCGCGGCGGCCCCCGACCCGCGCGAGCATCTCGCGTGGCGGAATCCATGGTCGTGGGCCACGCTCTGCGTCGTCTTCGCCCTTGGGCTGTGGTTCGACCTCTGGTCGAAGTACTGGGCCTTCCGCGAGATCGCGGGATACCCAGTCGAGCTCGAGCGCGACCGCATCCTCGGCGACCCCTCCTTCCACCTGCCGTATCACGCACGGGTCGTGGCGATCCCCGGCGAGCTCCTCGACTTCCGCCTGGTGCTGAACCACGGCGCGGTCTTCGGGATCGGCCAGCACCGCCGCGAGCTCTTCATCGTCTTCACGCTTGTCGCCACCATCGCGGCGATCGCGCTCTTCGCGCGCGGCACGCGCGTGCGCATGACCGCGGCGCATGTGGCGATCGGGCTGATCCTCGCGGGCGGCATTGGAAACCTCTACGACCGCATCGTCTATGGCGCAGTGCGCGACTTCCTGCACATGCTGCCGCACTGGCAGCTTCCGTTCGGCTGGAAGTGGCCTGGAAGCAACATGGGAGATGTCTTCCCGTGGGTCTTCAATGTCGCCGATGTGATGCTGCTCGCGGGAATGACCGTGTTCGTGATCACGAGCTGGCGCGAGGACAAGCGTGTGCGCGCGGAAGAGCAGCGTGCGCGCGCGGAAGAGCAGCGTGCGCGCGCGGGCCCCGCCGATCACGCCGCGCAGTCCCGGTGACGCGGACGGTCACTCCGCAGCGCGCCGCACGAGCTCCATCGCATCGTCGAGCGGGATGACCGTCGAGGCGTCGATCGACTCGGGAAGCGCCGCGAGCGTGCGCGACATCGCCAGCGTGAACGGGCCGACAGCGGTCCTGCGGATCGATGCGCAGTGACCGCCCGTGCCGAGCGCGAGGCCGAGGTCGCGCGCGAGGCTCCGCACATAGAAGCCCTTGGCGGAGCGGACCGCCACCGTCGCGATCGGCCATTCATAGCCGACGAGCGCGATCTCGTGGACACGGACCGCGCGCGGCGGAAGCTCGGGCGGCGCGTCGTCACGGGCGAGCGCGTAGGCGCGCTTTCCGCCGACATGCACGGCGCTGAACGCGGGCGGCCGCTGCATGGTCTCGCCCGCGAACGCCGCAAGCGCGCGTTCGACCGCCTCGCGCACAGGTGGCGTGGCGACGGCGACCTCGCGGCGCTCGCCCTCGCGGTCGTCCGTCGAGGTGAAGGCTGCGAGGTCGATCTCGGTCTCGTAGCGCTTCTCTGTGGCCATCAGCGCGTCGATCGCCTTCGTGGCGCGGCCGAACGCGACGACGAGGACGCCCGTCGCCAAGGGGTCGAGCGTGCCCGCGTGGCCCGCCTTGGCGCGACCTGCGCGGCGCCGCAGGATCTCGACCGCGCGCATCGAGCTCATGCCGATCTCCTTGTCGAGGACGAGGATTCCCGTGAGGTCGCTGTGGTGGCGCATGGCGTCAGTGTCGCTGTTTTTCACTCGCTCCGCGCGGAGTGCTCCGCTAGCATGGCCGCCATGGACGGAACCTCGATGATGGTGGGAATCGCGATCGGCTGCGCCCTCGGTGCGGCCGCGGCCGCTGTGTTCTTCATGCTCAAGGGACGCGCCTCGGCGCAGGCGATCGCGGCGGCCGAGGTCGCGCAGACGGAGCTTTCTGCCGCACGCGCCGAGGTGGCGACGCTTCGGACCCAGGCCGGCGCCGCGCAGCAGGCGGAGGCTGGCGCAAGGGCGTCGCTCGCGGCCGCGCAGGAGCAGCTGCGCGAACTCCGTGCGCAGGTCGACGCAGAGCGCCAGCGCTCGGAGCAGGAGGCGGCGCTGCGCTCGAGGACCCAGCAGGAGCTCCGCGCCACCGAAGAGCGCATCACCGAGAGGGAGAGTGCGATGCAGCGGGTGCTCGCCGAGCGCGAGAAGTCGATCGTCGAGCAGAAGGCGTCGATCGAGCAGTCGAAGGCGTCGCTCACAGAGACATTCAAGGCGACGGGAGCCGATGTGCTGAAGCAGACCGCCGAGCAGCTCTTGCGACAGGCGAAGGAGCAGTTCGAGGGACACCAGAAGCTCTCGCAGCAGGAGCTCGACGCGCGCCAGAAGGCCATCGACGCCACGCTCGCGCCGCTCAAGGAGCAGCTCGCGAAGAACGAGCAGCTTGTGAAGGAGCTCGGCGAGAAGCGCGAGGGCGATGCGAAGTCGCTCGGCGAGCAGCTGAAGCAGATCGCCGACCTCCAGCAGAAGGCCTCGGCGGCGGCGCAGACGCTGTCGAGCGCGCTGCGCGACAACCGCCAGCGCGGCCGCTGGGGCGAGGTGTCGCTGCGCAACATCGCAGAGCTGGCTGGGCTCGTCGACAATGTCGACTTCAGCGAGCAGTCGAGCGTCGAGGGCGACGAAGGCAACCGTCTGCGCCCCGACATGACCGTGCGTCTGCCCGGCGGGCGCTTCGTGCCGATCGACGCAAAGGTTCCGATGAACGCCTATCTCGACTCGCTCGACCCCGCGTTGTCCGACGCGGAGCGCGCGGCGCGCCGCACCTCGCATGCGCAGGCCCTGCGCAGCCATGTGCGCTCGCTCGGCTCGCGCGAGTATGCGAAGGCGCTCGGCGAGGGCGTCGAGATCACGGTGATGTTCGTGCCATTCGAGAGCGGCCTCATCGCCGCGCTCGAGGAGGACGCGACGATCTACCAGGACGCGCTCGACTCGCGCGTCATCATCTGCACCTCGTCGACGCTGCTCGCGCTGCTGCGCACCTGCGCGCTGCAGTGGCAGCAGGCGAAGCTCAACGAGAACGCCCGCAGGATCGGCGAGAGCGCGAAGGAGCTCCTCGCCCGCATCAGCACCTTCGCAGACCATCTCGGGAAGGTCGGCAAGGGCCTCGAGAGCGCGACCAAGAGCTACAACGGCGCGGTCGCGTCGTTCAACTCGCGCCTGCTGCCCGGCGCGCGCGACACCGCCGAGCTCGCGGGCGATCTCCAGAGCGTTCCCGATGAACTCGAGCCTGCGAACACCGCGCTGCGCGAGGTGAGCGCGCGTGCGCTGCCCGCGGGCGAGTAGCGGCGTCACGCGCGTCGCAGCGCCAGCAGCGGCCGCACCGCGAGCAGGATCGCCACCGTCGCAAGCGACGCGATGACCGACTTCCACCCGCCCTCCATCACGCTCGCGACGATGCTCCATCCCGCGAGCGCGAGGTACACGAGCGGCGTGATCGGATAGAGCGGCACGCGGAAGGGGCGCGGGGCGTCCGGCATGGTGCGGCGCAGCACGATCACCGCGGCGACCGAGAGCGACGAGAACACATTGATGAGCACGGTGAGGAGGCCGAAGATCTCGCCGAGGCTGCCGATCAGGAGGCACGCCGCGCTCGCGACGAGCGTCGCCAGCAGTCCGCGCAGCGGGACGCCCTTGGCTGTGCGCACGCCGAGTGAACCATGGATCTCGCCCGCGTGCGCCATCGATTCGAGGATGCGCGCGGCGGTGATCGTGCCCGACACGATCGTCGCGAAGAAGAGGAGCGCGATCACGCCTGCGAGCACCTTGCCCGCCGTCGCGCCGAAGAGCTGCGTGGCGGCGACCGCTCCGATCGCCTGCATCTCCGCGCCGTTCGGCTCCGTCATCGCCAGCGGGTCGATCACCCGCAGGTAGACGAGATTGACGCCGATGTACAGCACGAAGACGATCGCGATGGCGCCGATGATGCCGACCGGCACATTGCGCCCGGGACGCCTGATGTCGCCCGCGATGTCCGCGCCCGTCGACCAGCCGAGATACGCGAAGCTGACGGAGAGCGTCGCCGCCGCCACCGTCGCCGAGAGGAGGCCGGGGCTTTCGGCGGCCGCAGCGGCCGCGCTCGGCTCGATGCGCGCCTCGAGCGGCCAAAGGAGGCCGAAGACCACGAACGCCGCGACGAACGCGACCTTGATGATCGAAAGCGCGGTGTTGAAGGCGTAGCCCGCGCGCAGCCCGCCGACCTGCGACAGGAACGCAAGCACGATGGCCGCGAGCGCGACGAACGAGAGGTCGAGTGGCTCGGGCGCGATCTTGTTCACATACTCGGCGAGCATCAGCCCGACGGCCGCAAGCGAGAGGAAGTAGCCCGAGAGGATCGTCACCATCGCCACGAGGTAGCCCGTGGTGCGGCCGAACGCGCGGCGCGCGAACTCGACGCTGCCGCCAGAGCAGGGGATCATCGCGCCGAGCTCCGCGAGCGACAGCCCGCCGCAGAGCGCAAGCACGCCGCCGATCAGCCATGCCGCGATCACATTCTCCTCGGTGCCGACCTTGGCGCCGAACATGCCCGTGAGCGTGAAGATGCCGCTGCCGATCATCGCGGACACGATGATCCCGATCGCTCCGATCGGGCCGACGACGCGGAACTGCTCGGAAGACGGCGGTGTCTGGGCCACAGGCCTGGCTCCTGCTCTGCGGGTCTCTCGCGTCACGACATCCGCACGGAGGGTTCGAGCGCGCGCACTCCCTCGACCATCTGCGTGAGGTCCTGCAGGCGGCCGTCCGCGACATCGTAGATCCAGCCATGGACCTTCACATCGTCGCCCGCGGCATGGAGGATCGGCGACTCGCGGACATGCACCACCTGCACCGCGACATTCAGCTCGCACAGCCGATGGCTCTGCTCCGCAGGCGTGGAGAACCGCTCGAGGTCGTCCTTGTAGTGCTTGGCGATGTCGCGCACATGGCGGATCCAGTGGTCGACGATGCGACCTTCGCTTGGGTTCAGCGCCGCGTTGATGCCGCCACAGCCGTAGTGGCCGCACACGATGATGTCGCTGACCTTTAGGACGCCGAGCGCGTAGTCGAGCACAGACAGGCAGTTGAGGTCGCTGTGCACCACGAGGTTCGCCACATTGCGGTGGACGAAGACCTCGCCGGGCGGCAGGCCGATGATCTCGTTCGCGGGCACGCGGCTGTCGGAGCATCCGATCCAGAGGTAGCGCGGCTTCTGCTGCGATGCGAGGCTCGTGAAGAAGTCCGGCTGCGCCTTCTCCATGCGCGCAGCCCACGCGCGGTTGTTGGCGAGGAGGTGCGACAGATCGGGCATGCCGCCATGCTACCGTGCGCCCGCGTCACCGCGTCGGATTCAGGCGGGCTCGAGCGCGGGCACGGGCACATCGAGTGCGTCGGCGACCGCGCGAACCACGAGGAACTCGTTGGCATTCGCGTCGCCGTCGTGCAGCGCCGTGGCCGCGGCGGCGTCGAGGAGCCGCTCGCGATCGGCGAAACGAATGGTCGCGAGCCGTCGCACGGCGGCGTCGAGCGCGTCGAGCGAGAGCTGCGATTCCGCAGGCATCGGCTGCGGCGCGACATCGAGCCGACGGCAGCCGCGGGCAAAGGCCTCGCCGCGCTGCGCGGGCTCATGCTCGCCGATCGCGATCGCCGCGAGGACGATCCGCACCTCTGGCTCCATCGATGCGACGCGGCCGCTTGCGCCTGCGGGGCCCTGCATGAACCGCCGCTCGACATGGCGCTCGAGGCTCTTCGCGAGCGCCCACTCGCGGAGATCCATCTTGCGGTCGCTGCGCATCACCTCGGCGAGCGTCGTTCGGAAGCGCGCGTAGCCCTGGCGCCCAAGCGCGTGGAGCGCGGGCGCTGCGAGGTCCGCGAGCGCGAGCTGCTCCACGGGCGACTGCCGCGCGAACACGGGAGCGAGCGTGTGGAAGTGCCGCGCCGCCTCGGGGTCGTCGCGTTCGACGAGCCGCGCTGCGTCCGCGGCGCCCTCTGTGCGACGCGCGATCAGGTAGCACAGCGCGCGCGCGCCGCTCGAGCGGTGGACGGCATCCGCCAGCTCGGACGGCACGCCCTCGAGCCAGGCGCGCGAGCGCGCGACCATCTCGGGCTCGAGCGTCCCCGCGAGTCCGATCGCGTTCACAGCGGGCCGCCTGGGGAGCGGCGGTGGGCCGCCCGCGAAGGCAGCGGTTCCCGCCGCCGCGCTCCCTCGCGCGGCCGTGCGCAGTTCCGGCGACGCAGAAGCGACGGTCGTCCTCACGGCGCCCATCGCGGCGAGCCGCTTGATGCGCTCGTCGAGCGGCGGGTGCGTGGCGAACAGCGTGTTCAGCGAGGTTGCGAACAGGAAGTGGTTGAGTTCGCTCGCGGCGGGGCTCTCGATCCGCGCCGAGTAGTGGTCGCGGATCTTCCTGAGCGCGCCCGCGATGCCGTCGGGGTTGCGCGTGTACTGCACGGCGGCCGCGTCGGCGAGGAACTCGCGCTGGCGGCTGATCGCGGCCTGGATGAGTCGGCCGAACAGCATCCCGAGCGAGCCGACGCCCCACACGACGAGGCCGAGCACGATGATGCCTGCTCCGATCGCGGGCCCGGGGTTGTTCTTGCCGCGTCCGCTCGAGCGCGCGAGCGTCGGGCCGATGTAGCGGAACATCACATATCCAAGGGCGCCGACGGCCATGATGCCGGCGATGACCGCGGTGGTGCGCGCGTTGATGCGCGTGTCGCCGTGGAAGATGTGGCTGTACTCATGGGCGACGACGCCCTGGATCTCGTCGCGGCTGAGGTTGTCCATGAGCCCGCGCGTCACGCCGATCACCGAGCGGCTCGGGTCGGGGCCCGCTGCGAACGCGTTGATCGACTTGTCCTCCATCACATAGACGGGCGGCACGGGCACGCCGCTCGCGATCGACATCTCCTCGACGATGTTGAGGAGCTGGCGCTCGCTCGCATCGCGCGTGGTGGGGTCGACGCGGCGCCCGCCGAGCATCTGCGCGATCTTCTCGCCGCCCTGCGAGAGCTGCGACAGCTTGAAGAGGGTGACGATCGTCACGACGCCGCCGACGCCGACGAGCACGCCCAGCGCCAGGCGTGGATCGGTCCACGCCTCCGGGCCGCGCTGCGTCGACAGTGCGAACGCCAGCACCGCCCACAGCGACGCCATGGTCGCGACAACGCCCGCCATGAACAGGAAGACGAGCCGTCCTGTCTGCCTGCGTGCATGGTCCTGACTCGTGAAGAAGTCGGTCGACATCGAATCCCTCTGATCTGGCTCGAAACGGTGCGGTCAGAACTTGACCGAGACGCTGGCGCGCTCGTCGGCGGTCGCCTCGAAGAGACCCATCTCGCGGACACCGAACGCATTGGCGACGAAGTTCGATGGGAACACCACGATCGACTCGTTGAGCCGCATCACGGCGTCGTTGTAGCCCTGCCGCGCAAAGGCGATCCTGTTCTCCGTGCTCGCAAGCTCTTCCTGCAGCTGGAGCGCGTTCTGGTTCGCCTTGAGCTCGGGGTATGCCTCGACCAGCCCGATGAGGCGGTTGAGCACGCCGTCGAGCACGCCCGAGGCGTTCGCGAGCGCGGCCATCGACGCGATGCCCATCGCGCCGCCTTCGACCACGCCAAGCGCGCTCGCCGCCTGCGCGCGCGCCCGTGTCACGGCCTCGAGCGTCTCGCGCTCGTGCGCCATGTACCCCTTCACCGTCTCGACGAGGTTCGGGATCAGGTCGTGGCGGCGCTTCAGCTGCACATCGATCTGGCTGAAGGCGTTCTGCGCGCGCACCTGCGCGCGTCGCAGGCCGTTGTAGGTGGTGATCAGCCAGATCAGCGCGCCGAGGACGAAGCCTCCGACGAGCGCGAGGGCGATCATGCCCGTGCTGGCGAGAAGAAGCGGGGCCCCATGCATGGCGGCGATTGTAGTCATTGCGGGGCGCGGCTTTCGGCGCGGACCTCGCGTGGTTTCGCGACGCTGAGTCCTCGCCGCGCGACGCTCAGTCCTCGCCGAGCGACGCTCAATCCTCGCCGCGCGACGCTCAGTCCTCGCCGAGCGGCTGCCACTTGCCAAGCAGCGCGCGGCTGCGCGCACGGCGGATCTGCGTCCGCGCGAGGAGGTCCTCGATGAAGGCGACGGTGTCGACCATGAAGGGGCCGATCCCGAGCATGATCGCGTCTGCGCGCGCCGCGTCGGCCGCGTCGGTCACCTCGCCGCGCGTCGGGAAGCCGTGCTCGGTCATCGATTCGAGCACCTGCGTCGCCCAGATGACGGGGACATGCGCGGCCTCGCACACCGCCAGGATCTCGTCCTGCGCCTCGGGAAGATGCTCGAACCCGATCTCGACGCCGAGATCGCCGCGCGCAAGCATCACGCCGCACGGCGGGCTCTTCATCAGCTCGAGGAGGATCTCGGGCAGCGCGC
>JBIKTI010000537.1:0-2983 GCA_044348205.1 Phycisphaerales bacterium
AAAAAGTTTTACAAGCCTTGTTGAAAAGAAATATTTAGAAATGAATATTTTAAATCTTATTGGAAGAAGTCAACTCCTATTTACTCAAGATATTAGATTTTACCAAAAGGAACTTAGAGAAGTGGTTTCTTCCTCACGCTTCTTGGTGATTGGTGGGGCTGGTTCTATTGGGCAAGCGGTTACCAAGGAAATATTTAAACGAAATCCTTTAAAGCTTCATGTTGTTGATATCAGTGAAAATAATATGGTGGAGTTGGTTAGAGATATTCGAAGCTCTTTTGGGTATATAGATGGCGATTTTCAAACGTTTGCTCTTGATATTGGATCTATAGAATATGATGCATTTATCGAATCAGATGGTGAATATGATTATGTGTTGAATCTTTCTGCCCTAAAGCACGTCCGTTCAGAAAAGGATCCATATACTTTGATGCGTATGGTCCAATTGAATGTGTTTAATACGGATAAGACCATTCAGCAATCTATCCAAAAGGGGGTTAAAAAGTATTTTTGTGTTTCTACAGATAAAGCCGCTAATCCTGTAAACATGATGGGCGCTTCTAAGCGTATCATGGAGATGTTTCTTATGCGCAAAAGCACAGAAATTGAAATTTCAACCGCTCGCTTTGCCAATGTGGCTTTTTCGGATGGGTCTTTATTACATGGCTTTAATCAGCGCATTCAAAAGCGCCAGCCCATCGTAGCCCCAAATGACATTAAGCGATATTTTGTAGTACCTCAAGAGTCTGGTGAATTATGTTTGATGTCCTGTGTTTTCGGTGAAAATCGTGATATCTTCTTTCCTAAATTGAGTGAAAGTTTGCATTTGATTACTTTTGCAGAAATTGCAGTGAATTATCTAAAGCAGTTAGGGTACGAACCATATATCTGTTCCTCCGAAGAGGAGGCGCGAAATTTTTTTGTTAATGAAGAAACAAATATCCGGTTACGGAGTCAAGTTGAATTATGGCCTTGTTTGTTTACTGAAAGTGATACAACAGGAGAAAAAGATTTTGAAGAGTTTTTTACGGATAATGAAACTCTCGATATAAAGCGTTTTGAAAATATAGGAATTATTAAAAATAATTTGAATATTGAATTGGAAAAACTAAATCATTTTGAAACGAGTATAGAATCTTTAAGATTGAGTGGTGAATGGACTAAACAAGCAATTGTTGACTTATTTCATTTTATGATATCAGATTTTGGACATAAAGAAAAGGGTAAATATTTGGATTCAAAAATGTAAAATTAAAAATTATGAGTTATACTATCCCGCTATTCAATCTCAACTTTGACGAGAAAGAACAATTAGCCGCCCTCGAAACCATTAAATCAGGTTGGATTTCTACAGGGCCTAAAACAGCAGAATTTGAAACAAAATTTGGTTCAATGCTTGGTGCAAATTACGCACTAGCGTTAAGTAACTGCACTGTTGCATTACACTTAGCCATGAAACTAGTTGGAGTTGAACCTGGAGATGAGGTTATTTGTCCTTCTCTTACTTTCGTGGCTACATGTAATTCTATTCGTTATGTTGATGCAGTACCAATTTTCGCCGATATAGAAAGTTTAGAACGACCAGTAATTTGTCCTAGAGATGTTGAGTCTAAAATAACAAAAAAAACGAAAGCAATTGTGGTGATGCATTACGGTGGTTTTCCATGTGAAATGGATGCTATTATTGATATTGCAAAGAAGCATAATTTAAAAGTCATTGAGGATGCTTGTCACGCACCTCTTTCCGAATACAAAGGCAAAAGACTTGGCACGATTGGAGATATAGGGTGTTTTAGTTTTTTCTCGAATAAAAATATTAGTACAGGAGAAGGCGGTATGCTTGTAACGAATTCTCAAGAACATTATCAGAGGGCAAAACTTTTACGTTCGCATGGTATGACCTCCATGTCTTATGAACGCGCAAAGGGTCATGCAACGACCTACGATGTTGTCGATTTTGGATATAATTATCGTATGGATGATATACGCTCTAGCATAGGCCTTGTACAGTTGGATAAAATTCAAGTTGATTTAAATCGAAGAGCAGATGTTAGAAAAGAGTATATTTCTAAGTTAAGTTCTTATTCTGAAATAATTATACCTTTTGAAAAGCACACGGGGTTTAGTTCCAACTATATTTTTCCAGTTGTATTTAAAGACATTGATGTTGAAAAACGCGATGAAATAAGAGATAGACTTGCTGCACACGGCATACAAACGAGTATGCATTATCCAGCAGCGCATCGTTTTAGTGTATTTCAAAAATATTATCTTGAATTACCAAAAACAGACCAAATGGTTAACTCTATGATTACATTACCAATGTATGCCGCGCTTTCGAAGGAAAATGTAGAGAATATTTGCGAATTAATAATGAAAAAATGAAAATAAATATATTAACTGATAACCGAACGAGTTGGTTTATTCACTACGGGAAAATTCTAGAACAGCACCTTTTAAATTTGGGCCATGACGTTATTTATGTTTTTGATAAACATGATTTAGAGAAAGGTGATATTTGCTTTTTGTTAAGTTGTTCTCGAATAATAGAGAATAATTTTCTTTTGTTAAATAAGAACAATATTGTAGTTCATTCAAGTGATTTGCCCCATGGAAAAGGGTTTTCACCTTTGCAATGGCAAATCTTAGAAGGAACAAATGAAATTGTTTTAACATTATTAGAGGCCACAAATGAAGTAGATGCAGGACCAATTTATTTTAAACACAGTATTCTTTTCGAGGGACACGAGTTATACATTGAATTAAGAGATTCTTTAGGTCTTGAAATTATTAATATGTGCTTAAAGTATGTTAATGAATACAATCAATTAGAACCAGTTTTACAAGTGGGAGAAAGCACGTTTTATAAAAAAAGAACAATTTTTGATGATCAAATAGATCCAACTAAAACCATAAAAGAATTATTTAATCATTTTAGAATCGCAGATAATATAAATCATCCATTATATTTTTATTTAAATGG
>JBIKTI010000067.1:0-8998 GCA_044348205.1 Phycisphaerales bacterium
CCGCGCTGGCACGACCACGGCGTTCCACGGCTGGCCCGCGCAGACTGCGGGGACGAACGACGACACGCTGGTCGGGAACATCGCGTGGTTTAGCTCGAACTCGAACAGCCAGACCCGCCCCGTGGGCGGCAAGGCGCCGAACGGCTTCGGACTGCACGACATGTCGGGGAACGTGTTTGAGTGGGTGAACGACTGGTACTCGGACAGCTACTACGCGTCGAGCCCGTCGACGAACCCACCTGGGCCCGCGACTGGGTCGCATCGCGTGCTGCGCGGCGGCTCGTGGAACCTCGTCACGATCTTCCTGCGTTCCTCCCTCCGCAGCAACCTCACGCCCGGCAACACGTTCAACACCATCGGGTTCCGCGTCGCGAGGGCCCCCTAAGTTACCTTTCCTCTCTTTCCTCTTTCCTTTCCCCTTCTCTTCTTTCCCCTTCGGATCCACGCCACGCGATGGCCAGCACGGATGGCAAGAAGCAAGGTCCCCACCCCTCGTAGCAGGAGGTTTGAGCGGTCGCGGCTTCGGCCGCTCCCTCAGGTGCGTGTTCGGCGCTCGCTGCGAAGGCGCGCACCTCGACGTGCTCGAGGAACTGATCCGCGCCCAGTACGCCCGTGACGGCGACCGACCACAATGGAATCCGCCACGAGTAACAGCGCGACGCCGCGGGCCGATATGCTGATCCCGTGAACCCCTCGCTTCTTGACCGAATCACCATCGAGCCCGGGAAGTGCGGAGGCCGTCCGTGCATCCGCGGAAGCCGCATGCGCGTGTCCGACCTTCTCGAGTTGCTCGCGAACGGCGCCACGATCGAGGAGATCGTCGGCGACCATCCGTCCTTGGAGCGGGACGACATCCTCGCGGCGATCGCCTACGCCGCAGTTCAGACGAGCCATGCGGTCGTCCGCGTCGCGTGAGATTCGTTGATGAGATTCGTTGATGAGATTCGTGGTCGACAACCAGCTCCCGCCGAGCCTCTCTCGCCTTCTGGCGGATGCCGGTCACGAGAGCGTGCATGTGGCGATGGTCGGGCTCGATTCCGCAAGCGATGAGGCCCTCTGGTCTTGGGCGATGCGCGAGGAGCGGATCGTCGTCAGCAAGGACGAGGATCTCTTCTTTCTTGGATCTCTTCTTTTCTTGCGAACCGCGGCCGAGACCGCGGGCGGCTCCTTTGGGTGAGGCTTGGAAACTGTCGACGCGATGCGCTCCACCGTGCCGTGGATCGCGCGATGCCGGCGGTCATCGCCGCGTTCGAGGCGGGGCAGCGCGTTGTCGAGCTTTCCTGAGCTGGACGCTGAGTTGACTCAGCACAATGGGTGCGCGAGCGAGCCTCTGGGGGTGCGTGGATGCCGTCTTCAACTTGTCTCAGAGAGAAGATGGATGCGAGAGCTCCATGTCGTACCGCTGGAGGCGATGACGAGCGGAAACAGCGACGCATCCTTCTCGGAGTCGCCATCGAGTGTGCGCGTTGACCGGAGTGCGTGCTGCAGGGCGAGAAAGAGGGCGCAACTCGGCCGAAAGCGAACGGTCACGGTCGACAAGGCCACCCTCGCGCCGAGCGGGTGACGCCGCGCCACGTCAGGGTTCGCTCGGCCCGTCCAGCAGAACGAACGCTCGGCGCGGACTGCTCGGCCAGCTGGAGACAATCCAAGAGCGAGGTCGCGCGCGCTCACAGGTTCCCGCGGCGCTCCTGCTCGATCTCGTCGAGGAGTACCGCTCTCGCAGGGCGCGTCCGCGCTTCTTGTGGGTTCACAGGTTCCCGCGGCGCTCCTGCTCGATCTCGAGGCTCTCGAAGAGCGCCTTGAAGTTGCCCTTGCCGAAGCTCTGCGAGCCGCGGCGGCAGATGATCTCGAAGAAGAGCGTGGGGCGGTCCTGCAGCGGCTTCGTGAAGAGCTGGAGCAGGTAGCCCTCGTCGTCTGCGTCGACGAGGATGCCGAGGTCCTTCACCCGCTTGTGGTCTTCCTTCACGACCTGGTGGCCGTGGTCGGTCAGCATCTTGTCGACGCGGTTCCAGACCGTCTCGTAGTAGGCGTCGGGGATCGTGAGGAAGTCGACGCCGCGGCGGCGGAGTTCGGTGATCGACGCGAGCTCGTCGTCGGTGCGGAGCGCGAGGTGCTGCACGCCCGGCGTGTTGTCGTGCCAGTCGAGGTACTCCTGGATCTGGCTCTTCTTCTTGCCTTCGGCGGGCTCGTTGATCGGCATCTTGATGAGGTGGTTGCCGCTCGCCATCACCTTCGACATGAGCGCGGAATACTCCGTGCCGATGTCCTTGTCGTCGAAGTGCTTGAACATGGCGAAGCCGAGGACCTCCTCGTACCACTTCACCCAGTGGTTCATCTTGCCTTCCTCGACATTGCCGACAGCGTGGTCGACGAACTTGAGGCCGCAGGGGTTCGCCTTGTTGTAGGCGTTGAGCGCGAAGTTCTCGACCTTCCTGTAGCCCGGCATGAAGAGGCCGCCGGCCTTGATCGCGGGGAGCGAGTACGACCCCGTGCGCGAGACGAAGGTGTGGATCGCGCGGCCGTAGGTCTTGATGCCGGCGAAGGTGACCGAGCCGTTGGCGTCGGACCAGGTCTTCGGCTCGTACGCGCTCTCGCCACCGTTCTTGATCGCCTGCTTCCACGCCTTCTCGGCGTCGAACACCGTGAGGGCGAGGTCCTTGACGCCGTCGCCGTAGCGGGCCGACTCCTGCGCCGCGGGGCCGTCCTTCGTCAGCGAGCTCTCGAGCACGATGCGGATGTTGCCCTGGGTGAGCAGGTACATCGCGCGGTCGCGGCTGCCGGTCGTGAGGTCCGCGATCTGCTCGACCTGGAAGCCGAAGGCGCTCGCGTAGAAGAACGCGGCCTGCTTGGCGTTGCCGACATAGAAGCGGACATGGTCCACATCGATCAGCTGCAGCGGGTCGGTCGCGGTCGAGTTCGTGGCGGAAGGGCTCAGGGTGGTCATGGCGCGATGATAGTGCGACCGCGCGGGCGCGCTCAAGTCTGCAAGCCCCGCGGAAGCGGCAACTTCGTGAAGTTCCATGGGCCCGTGGTCGCGCTGTGCTACGCTCCTCGCCTCCGGAGAACACGCAGTGGCCGATGAACGCAACGCACAGCCTTTCGCAGCGCAAGAGCGTCCCTCCTATGCACCCGAGAACCGCAGCGCGCGCGCGGGACGGATTCTGGCGGTCGGCACCTTCGCGGCGCTTCTTCTCGGCGCGCTCGCCACGCTCCTGGTCGTGCTGACGCGCGGCAGTTCGGGGATCCAGACGCCGCCCCAGATCATCGACTCGCGGACGGGCTATCGGAGTTCCGACGCGCCGCCGTCGCAGCCGCCCTCCGAGCCGTCGCCGCCGTCGCAGCCGTGACCGCAGCCGCCGTCGCAGCCCGCAGTCTGCGCGGCGCGATCAGTACTTCAGCAGCGACTCGATGCGCAGGTCGCGGAGGCCTGCGCGCGCGTCGAGGAAGGCGAGCTCGATGAGGACGCTCGCGCCCACGATCTCAGCGCCGAGGCCTTCGCGGCCGAGGAGCTTCGCGCTTGCCGCAAGCGTGCCGCCCGTCGCCAGGAGGTCGTCGACGAGGAGGACACGCATCCCGGGCTGCACGGCGTCGACATGGACATGGAGTTGGTCTGTGCCGTACTCGAGCGCATACTCGATCGAGCGCGTCTTCCCTGGCAGCTTGCCTGGCTTGCGAACGGGGACGAACCCAGCGCTGAGCGCCGTCGCCACCGCCGTGCCGAAGATGAAGCCGCGGCTCTCGGGCCCGACAACGACATCGACGCGGTGGCCGCGGAACGGGTTCGCCATGAGCTCGACCGCGAGCGCGAGGCCCGCGGGATCGGCCAGGAGCGGCGTCACATCCTTGAAGACGATTCCTGGCTTCGGGAAGTCGGGGATGTCGCGGATCAATCTCGTCAGCTCGGGCAGCATGCGGGGAAGGTAGCGGAACGCGCCGCGGCTATCATCGCGCCATGCGCGACGCAGACGACCGTGCCGAGAAGAAGTCGACGAAGGCCCTCGAGGTGGTGGAGCCGATCGGCCGACGCGTCCTCATCCGCAAGGACGAGGACAAGAAGATCACGAAGGTCGGCCTGCACCTTCCCGACAAGATCGAGATTCCCACGCTGACGGGGCGCGTGGTCACCGTGAGCGCAGAGGTCGAGCGCGACGAGAACTACCCGATCAAGCGCTACGACCGCGTGCTCTTCAACCCGAAGCACGCGATTCCCGTCGATTTCGAGGGCGACAACAGGCTCTTCGTGATTCCTGTGGAGGATGTCGTGGCCGTCTTCCGCAGGGAGCCCGCGTGAGCGACGGGCGGGCGCCCGCGCGCGCCGTGGGGGCGTTTGCGGCCCGCGACCTCGGGCGTCTTGCCGCGCGCATTCGCGTGCCTGGCTCGAAGAGCCTGACGAACAGGCACCTCGTGCTCGCTGCGCTTGCCGACGGCGAGAGCGTGCTGCGCGGCGCGCTTCGCTCGGACGACTGCGATAGGCTGTGCGCTGCGCTCGCGGCGATGGGCGCGCGGTTCTCATGGACTTCCGCAGACACCGTGCGCGTCGAGGGCGTGGCGGGGCGCCCGCGGGGCGGCGTGCGCGTCGACCTCGGCGACGGGGGCACGCCGACGCGATTCATGCTGGCGGTGGCGGCGCTTGCCGCCGAGGACTCTGAGATCGACGGCAGCACGCGCATGCGCGAGCGGCCCGTGGGCGAGGGGGTCGACCTCCTCGTCGCGCTCGGGGCGCGCGCGGCGTTTCCTCGGGGCGGGCACGCGCTGCCCGTCTTGATCGGCGGGCCGCTTCATGGCGGCGCGGTCGACATCGGGCGCACGGCGTCGAGCCAGTTCGTGTCGGCGCTCATGCTTGTCGCGCCGTGGATGCGCGAAGGCCTCGACATCCGCTTCACCGACGAGCCGACAAGTGCCTCGTATCTCGCGCTCTCGCTGGGCGCGCTGGCGGCGCACGGGGTCGACGCGGCCACGAGCTTCGCGCCTTCCCTTCTGTCGGCGGGTGCGGGGGCGGGGCTTCGGTCGGTCGCGATCGCGCCAACGCGCGTGAAGGGCGCGGAGATCGACATCGAGCCCGACGCGTCGAGCGCCGTCTATCCCGCGGCGCTCGCAGCGCTTGTCGGAGGCGAAGTCGTTCTCGAGGGGCTTCCGCGGCGCTCGGTGCAGCCTGATTCGTTCTTCCTCGACGACCTCGCGCTGCGCGGGGTCGAGGTGCTGGCGGCGGATGCGCCCGACGGCGGGCTCGCGTGCTGCGTGCGCGCGCCGGGCGTGGCTGTCGAGCGGCTGCGCGCCCGCGACGCAGACTATGCCCGCGCCCCCGATGCCGCCGTGATGGCGATGGTGCTGGCAGCGTGCGGGGACGGGCCGAGCCGCTTCACGGGGCTCGGGACGCTGCGCGTGAAGGAATCCGACCGCATCGAGTCTGTGGCGGCGGGGCTTCGCGCCCTCGGCGGGCGCGTCGAGACGGGCGCGGACTGGGCGATCATCCATCCGCTTCCAGAGCCTGTCGTCGACGCGACCATCGCCGCCTCGCGCGACCACCGCGTCGCCATGGCCTTCGCGGTGCTCGGCTCGCTGCGCGGAGGCGTCGTGATCGACGACCCGTCCGTGGTCGAGAAGAGCTGGCCCGCGTTCTGGGAGGCGCTCGACTTGCTTCGAGCGCAGGTTTCCCGTCAGAATGGCGGCCGATGAGGAACTCGGCCTTCTGGCACTTCGCGCGACGGATGCTCAAGCGTCGGCGGCTTGCCGTGGGAACGCTCGTCTTCTCCGTGATCTCTGCGGGTGGCCTCGCGTCGGGCCTCGTCTCGATCGGCTGGCTGCTCGAACTGATCCTCGGAACCGACCCCGCGGTGAACCTCTCGTCGATCGCAGCGGGCGCCGTCGAGCGCAACCCCGCGATCGGCGCGTTCGTTCCAGATGCGCTTCTCGCGTCGCTGCCCACGGACCGCCTCGCGGGCGTCGGCCTCATCCTCGGCGCGCTCCTTCTCCTGACCTTCGCGGGCGCGTTCGCGAACTTCCTCCACCAGTACTGCTCGCTCACGCTCTCGATGGTGACGGTGAGCGAGATCCGCCTCGAGGCGTTTCGACATGCGCTGAGGCTGCCGCTCGGCTCCGTGTTGCGTCGCGGCCCCGCCGAGATCGTCTCGCGCGTGACGCGCGACACGGCGGAACTCGAGCGCGGGTTCTCTGCGCTCACGAGCAAGACGCTCGCGCAGGTGACGAAGGGCGCCGCCGCGTTCCTCGCCGCGGTGTGGTTCGACTGGCGGCTCACGATCGTGGCCGTGGTGGTCGCGCCGATCCTCGGCGCCGTGCTGCGCAAGTTCGGGAAGCGCATCCTCCGCGGAAGCCGCAACACGCTGAAGGCCTACGAAGACCTGCTGCGCAACTCGAACGAGGCGATGCAGGGGCTCCGCGGCATCAAGACCGCGACCGCGGAGCGCCTCGCGCGCAGGCGTTTCTCGGCCGCGAACCGCGCTGTCGTCCGCGAGGACCGCCGCGTGCGCCTCGCGCGCGCGATCTCGAGCCCGCTCATCGAGGCGATGGCGATCACCGTGATCATGGCGCTCGCCTTCCTCGCGGCGCACGAGATCCTGGCGGGCCGCATGAAGTTCGGCGACTTCCTGATGGCGCTCGGCGCGCTCGGCGTCGCGGGCGGAAGCCTGAGGCCGCTCACGGGCCTCCTCAACGACATCCAGGCGGCGGCCGCGCCCGCGGAGCGCATCCTCGAGATCATGTCGATCCCCGCGGAAGGTGTCCGCGAGCGGGAGCTCCCCGCGCTGCCGCGGCACCGCGCCTCGATCGAGTTCGCGGGCGTGCGCTTCCGATACGAAGGCGCGGATCGCGACGCGTTGCGCGGCGTCGACCTCCGCATCGCGCATGGCGAGTTCATCGCGATCGTCGGGCCGAACGGCTGCGGCAAGACCACGCTCGCGAGCCTTCTGGTGCGGCTCTTCGACCCGAGCGAAGGCTGCGTCAGGATCGACGGCAACGACATCGCGGGCGTGTCGCTCGGCTCGCTGCGCGGGCAGATCGGCGTCGTGCCGCAGGAGCCGCTCCTCGTGCGCGGCTCGATCCGCGAGAATGTCTCGCTCGGCCTCGCGGGCGTCGACGAGCAGGCCTTCCGCACGGCGCTCGAGCGCGCCCACGCGGCGTCGTTCGTCGATGCGCTTCCGCGTGGCGCCGACTCGGAGCTCGGTGAAGGCGGAAGCGGGCTTTCGGGCGGGCAGCGGCAGCGTCTCGCGATCGCGCGCGCGCTCCTCCGACAGCCGTCGATCCTCGTCCTTGACGAGGCGACGAGCCAGATCGATGCGGAGAGCGAGGCGCAGATCTCCGCTGCGATCGACGAGTTCCGCGCGGGTCGCACGGTGATCGCGATCGCACATCGCCTGTCGACGGTGCGCTCCGCGGACCGCATCGTGGTGATGGAGGATGGCGCCGTGACAGATGTCGGGCCGCACGAGGCGCTCTCGGCGAGGTGCGAACTCTACCGACGCCTCGTCCAGACCCAGCTCGTGCGGTAGGGGGCGTGGGAAGCGCCCCCGCGCACCCTGCTACAGTGACGCGCCCTCGTGGCACCACGGGCCCGCGAAACATGGCCGTCTCCGCATTCCTCCGCAACTTCATCGGCGCAGCGTCGTCGTCGGACCTCGACGCCGTCGCGCAGGCGGTCGCCTCCGCGCGAGAGATGCGGCAGGCGGCGGACGCCGTGCGCGCCCTGGCCGAGCGGTCGGGCGCGGACGCAGACGCCGCGCAGCGCGCGATGGAGTCGGAGGTCGCCCGCCTCACGGCGCGGCTCGAGGCCATGCCCGAGATGCGCGCGCAGCTCGAGCAGTTCGTGCAGTCGCTCGGCCGCACCATGACGGGCGCTGCGGACAGGCTCGACTCGGTCGACGACCGCATGCACCACCTGGAGCAGCAGTCGCGCGCGCAGTCCGAGCTCTTGTCGCTTGCGCGGACGGAACTCGACAGGCAGGGCCGCGTCCTCGCAGAGATGGCGCCCGAGGTGCGCGCGCTTCTCGCCGCGACCGAACGCCTTTCGGCCGCGACCGAGCGTACGGAAGCCCTCGTCCGCGAGGTCGAGGAGCGGAAGGTCCGCGTGGGCCGCACCGAGCGCGTGGCGCTCGTCGCCGCGGTGGTCGCCGTGCTTGCCGCGGCGGCGACGGTCCTTCGCATGTGGTAGGGATGCCGAAAGGAGGAGCCGATGTTCTTTGGTCGAATGATGAAGCGAAGTGGAAGCGACGAGCCTGCGCCGAAGGTGCCGGCCCTGCAGAGGATCATCGCGCTCACCTTCTCGCTTGGGCTGATCTGGCTTCTCTTCGCTCCAAACTCTCCCTTCGCGACGAAGCCGCCTGCGAAGGAGGATGCGAAGAGCGCGGAGTCGGCCACCGAGCCGGCCGCCGAGCCGGCCACCGAGCGGACCACCGAGTCGACCACCGAGCCAACCACGGGGAACGACGCTGGGCAGGACTCGGGCGGGGGCGGTCAAGCCGCCTCTTCCGCTGGCGCCACTCCGACGGCCCGGGGCCCCGCGGCCGCCGCATTCACGGCGCCGACGCCACGCATCGCGTCGATGAGCCCCGCGATCACGGACTCGCTGATCGCCCTCGGCCTCGAGGCGCATCTCGTCGGGCGAAGCCCGTTCTGCAGGAGCGCTCCGGACACCGTGCCTGTGGTCGGCGACCTGCGGGACTTCGATGCGGAGCGCCTCGCCCTGTCGGGCGCGGAAGTCCTGTTCGTGCAGCCGCCGCTCGCTGGCGTCGACCCCGCGCTGCGCGAGTTCTGCGAGTCGCGGTCGATCCGCCTCGTGGTGCGTCGGCTCGAGTCGCTGGCCGATGTCGACCAGCTCGTGGGCGATGTCGCCGCCGTCTTCGGCGTCGAGCCGAATGTCGGCGGGTCGCTCCTCGAGCGCGCGCTCGGAAGCGCCCGCGCCAGCATCATGCCTGGGGTCGATGCGCCCGCCGATGCGCGGCGGGTGCTGCTCCTCGTCTCGGCCGATCCCTTCCTCGCGGTCGGC
>JBIKTI010000509.1:0-2979 GCA_044348205.1 Phycisphaerales bacterium
CTCTTCCCTCCGGATTCCCCTAGGGGGGGCATGAATCCGTCGGAGCAGCGCTCTTATCCCGACTCTTGGGCGTTTGATCAAATGCACTGCCGCCAAGGCTTGCATAACTGGCCTCAGGAGGCAGGAAATTGAAAAGGCATCGCTCTGGCCCTATTTCTGTCGCGCTATGAGCAGGAGGAACCCGCCTTATCGGCGCTCTATCCCGCGCTATCCGCGCTATGGGTTGCAGGGAGTCACTCCCCGTAGCGCATGATCCCCTTCGATTGGGAGTGAGGAGGAAAACTCCAGCCCACATGCGAAGTTCAGATGCGATAGAGCGGATAGCGCGGGATAGCGCGTTTATTGTAGAGCGAAATCATCCACGATAGCGCGCCAATAGGGCACGACTCACCGGCCGACCTTGCCGACCGATGGCCGAGCCGGCTGTCAGGCCAGTCAAAAAACGAAGTGTCTAAATCCTCAAAAGCCCCAACGCCCTGTGCGGGAGGGCATCGAGAGATCGGGCTTTTCGCTGAATCCCGTTCCAGAACACAAGACGTACGCTCATTGGGAAAACTGCATTCGATAAGCTTCCCTTATGAATGCAATGGACGCAGTCGACCGTTTACGGAGCTTTGCTCCAATTAACCACGCTCCCCCGGTTATTTTCAGAACGGTCAACCTGGGACACATGCGTAGCCAAAAGCAGATCGAATAGATCCACCAACATCGCCCCACCGCACCGCACCAGCAGTCCCGTGAGCCCCAAAAGCAGGGCGCATTCGAGCCGCAGGGTAAAATCGGGCGACACACTCTCGGGAAAACAAAACAGCCAGCCCGAAAACCGTTCGAACAAGACCAGAGCAAAAGCCGTTAAGAAACACACCCAAGTCAGAGCCATCAAAAGCCGTCGGACCGAACCGGAGGCGCTTCTCTTATGGAGTCCTTCAAGACTTCTGACTTGTGTTGTCGGTACTGCTTCTGAACGCAGAGAGGATGGCAAGAGCATCCATTCCTGCCCGTTGGACATCCGTACCCTTGTGTTTTTGGTAATCTGTCCCCTTGCCAATCGCTTTTCAAATTCCTGCAGCGACATGGGGCCATCTGTTGGGGGGTCGGAATCAGGCATGGCTCGCGTTGTGTTTGGTTAAAGTGGATGGCGTGGCTTTTCGAAAGAAAGGTCGCGCATGCCGTTTGAAAGCCCGCGTGTGCGCGCGCAGGCCTCTCCGGACAAAGCAGGAACCGTCAGCAGATCAAACGAGCGAACGCGTCCCGGTTTCCCGGTCGTCGCCCGCTCCGTTTCGTCTGACTCGACAGGCTTATTCTTACACACAGCCCTAAATCCCCTGGCGAATGCGCTTGCGGTCGCAATATCGACGAACAGGCGACTAGCCCCAGCTTAGGGAAGCCATCCACGGGCGACTACCGCAATCGCAGAGCTAATCCGTCCGCGGGACTGAGCCACACAACCGCGGGTTGTCCAGCAGTGGCGGCGCCTAACGTCCCGCCGCAAAGCCGTGTGCAAGACTGTTGCTGTTCCGCAAATACCGGTTTCGCCGGAGGCCGAGGTTCCCACACCTCGACAGCTTCCACAGCCGCGGGCATCCGCAAGAAACAATCCGTTTGAGCCGTCGCCCGCCTCGGTTGCCCCGGGCATCCAAGCCTCCCAAGCCAAATCCGTCGGCCCGACCCAGCACGCAAAACCAAAACAACAAAACAAAGCCATGAAACGCCCACAAGCCAAGCAACGCATCAGAGTCACACGCCCAAGCCGCGGCTACGAATCCGGCAAGACCTACACCATCGTGCGGGTCGACAACGACGACAACACCCTCGTCGCAATAGACGCGGAGGGCAAAGAGGGGTCTTGGATCAAATGGGACTACTGCGTCCAGGTGACCGGCGAAATCGGCTGGTCCTGGCTCAAAGGACAGTTGTCCGCGGAGGCACTCGAACTGTTGAGCGCCTTCGAGAACCTCGAATCGCTCCGCCTGAAGGATGAAATCCGTGACCACATCCTGTTGCAACTCCCCGGCCTCAAAGACCGCATCCTCCATTCCCAGATCCAGATCGAGGAGGAAGGCCATCCCGTCGACGAGCCGTCCCCCCGAAACATCCCGATCGAGGACGAAGTAGAACTCGGTCTCTAAAGCCCTCCCCCGCCCCACCCATCATGATTTCTGCTTCTGTACCACTTCCAAGACGCGTCCTGCTCAAAGGCTTCGACGCCCAAGCGCGCCCCATTGCAGTCGAATGGTTGAAAGATCATTCGATCGAGGTCGTCAACATCCTCAAACTCGCGGACCTCGTCGTTGCGGGACCGGAGGCCGAACCCGCGCTGCTTCAAAAAGCCCGCGTGGACGGCCCAAAAATTCTCAGTTGGGACGAACTGCGCGCCTTTGTCGCAGCTTCCGACGCCGGCAATTCCAGATTAAACGGGCTGGCAGAAAATGAGGAGGATCCGACCGACGACGCCTTTCTGCTGGCGCAGATGAGCGGCAATTCGACGCCCCCAGTCGAACACACGCCGGATGGACTCCGCATTCTCGACCTGGTGCTACCGTATCCGAAACCCGCCGGGGCGTGGGCCTCGAGGGTTCCGGATGCAAGCCAGTTTCAGCACCTCTGCATGGACCGGCCGTTTCTGGAAACACTCCGGGCCGTTGCTCTCGGTGTGCTTTACGGGATGCCCGTCGCGCTCGAAGGCGACACCGCCGCGTCAAAAACCTCGGCAGTCCTCTACCTCGCCCATCTCTTGGGGCAACCCGTGGTACGGCTGAACCTCAACGGCCACACCGATGCCTCCGAACTGGTGGGACGCTACGTCCCCGCCGATAGCACAGACTTGATCGACTGGAACGACGTCACCCCGGAAACACAGTGGCTCACACAGACTTCCAAAAAGCTGCTGGCCCATGCCGCGCACGAGGGGCGCAAACTGTCCCAAGTTGAACAACTGGGCTTGATCGGTAGGGAGAAAATCCCAGTCGCCGGTTGGCG
>JBIKTI010000409.1:0-2965 GCA_044348205.1 Phycisphaerales bacterium
GCCAGCACAAGGACGGGCGAGCTCGTCATGAAGCCGACGAGGCCGTTGTAGAAGCCCTTGCCCTGGTGGTCCTTGTAGTGGGTGGCTGCGAGCTCGGGCGAGATCTGCATGAGCTTCGCGCCCACGATCTGGAGGCCCTTCTCTTCGAAGCGGGTGATGATGCGGCCCATGAGGCCGCGTTGGACGGCGTCTGGCTTGAGGATGATGAGCGTGGTTTCCATGTGGAATCTCTGGTTGAGGTGGCGTGGGAAAGGGCGAAGAGTGTAGCGGAAACCGCGGCGGTTGGTCGAAATCCTGCGGAATCCAAGCGCCGCCCTCGCGGCGCGCGCGGTTCGGATAATGTCGGGTTTCGGCCCAGCCGGGTACCGAGCGGCGAAGGAACGCCGGGAGTCCACACGATGGAGAGCGCAGTGAAGGAACGGTCCGCGCAGGGAGGCACCAAGCGTCGAGGCGCCACAGCCGAAGAGATGTCGGCGCGGCAGAAGGAGGTCTCGGTCAGCGAGTTCTTCGTGAAGAACCGCCACCTCCTCGGCTTCGACAACGCCCGCAAGGCGCTCTTGACCACGGTCAAGGAGGCGGTCGACAACTCGCTCGATGCGTGCGAGGAGGCGGGCATCATGCCCGACATCGCCGTCATCATCGAGGACCTCGAGCCGAAGCGCCCCGCGACCGCGAAGAGCTCGCGATACCGCGTCACCATCGTCGACAACGGCCCTGGCATCGTGCGCAAGCAGGTGGAGAACATCTTCGGGCGCCTCCTCTACGGCTCGAAGTTCCACCGCCTGAAGATGTCACGCGGCCAACAGGGAATCGGCATCTCCGCGGCGGGCATGAACGGCCTCATCACGACCGGCCGTCCGATGCTGATCTACACGAAGCCGAACGCGAAGCAGCCAGCGCACCACATCGAGCTGGCGATGAACACGAAGACGAACCGCGCCGAGGTCACCCTCGACAAGGAGACGAAGGACTTCCCCCCCGAGCGGCTGCGCACGCTGTCGGCGGGCACCAAGCAGCTGTCGCAGGAAGGCGTGTTCCTTTCGCCCGAAGTCTTTGCGACCGGCACGAGCGTCTCGATCGAGCTCGAGGGCAAGTACCAGAAGGGCCGCGGCTCGGTCGACGAGTTCCTCGAGCTGACCGCGATCGCGAACCCGCACGCGCGGATCGTGTTCGTGCCGCCGTCGCGCGTGGCGCAGGAAGAGGTCGACGACCTGCTTCCCGGCACGAGCGCAGCGGCCGCAGAGGAAGGCAAGTCCAAGGACTCGAAGCCGGATGCGCACGCGCAGACGACCGAGACCGGCGGCGTGACGGTGTACCCGCGCGGCGTGATGGAGCTTCCGCCTGAAACCAAGGAAATCCAGCCGCATCCGAAGGGAATCGAGCTCGGCATCCTGCTTCAGATGCTGAAGGACTACGAGGCGAGCGAGAAGGGGAGCCTCTACGACTTCCTGCAGACGCGCTTCTGCCGCGTGTCGGCAAACACCGCGAGCAAGTTCTGCACCGCGATCGGCGCGACGAGCCGCACGCGCGCCGGCGACGTCGAGCCGCAGCAGGTCGAGAAGCTCTTCAAGGTGTTTGACGACGAACGACTCGCGCCGCCGCCCACCGACTGCCTCGCGCCGATCGGCGTGCGGCAGCTGCTCGCGGGTCTGTTGAAGGGCGTGAAGGCCGAGTTCTACGCGGCGTCGACGCGCGAGGCCGCGGTCTATCGCGGGCGGCCGTTCCAGATCGAGGCTGCGATCGCCTTCGGCGGCGACCTGCCCGGCGACCAGGCCGCGCGCGTGATCCGCTTCGCGAACCGCGTGCCGCTGCTTTTCCAGCAGAGCGCGTGCTCGAGCTTCAAGGCGGTCGAGGAAACGCCGTGGAAGAACTACGCGATGCAGCAGCCGCGCGGGAGCCTGCCCGTCGGGCCGCTCGTCGTGATGATCCACATGGCGAGCGTGTGGGTGCCGTTCACGAGCGAGTCGAAGGAGGCGATCGCCGACTACGACGAGATCCGCAAGGAGATGCGCCTCGCGCTCATGGAGTGCGGCCGCAAGCTCGGCACCTACCTGCGCAAGCGGCAGAAGATGCGCCGCGAAGGCGAGCGCCGCGATGTGTTCGAGCGCTACATCGGCGAGATCGCGAAGGCGCTCAACGCGATCACCGGCGAGGACGCGAAGCGGATCTACGACGCGCTGCTCGAGCAGGCGCGCAGCAAGACCGCAGTGGCGGACCAGCAGCTTGATGAAGACGGCAAGATCGTGAAGGACGACGACGATGACGACTTCGGCGAAGGCGTCATCGTGGTTCCGAACGCGATCGCGCCGATCGAGAGCGCGGCGCCCATCGCGCCGCCGGTGTTCGACGCGCCGAGGACGAAGGACGCGAAGGAGCCGAGGCCTGCGAACGAGCTGAGGCCTGCGAAGGCCGCGAAGCCCAAGCCCTCTGCGAAGCCGGCGCCCAAGGGCGCTCCGGCGATCGTGACCAAGAAGGACCTCTCCTCGCGGGCCGAGACCGAACCGAAGCCCGCGCCGAGGAAGAAGCCCTTCACCGACGACGACCCGCGCCTCTTCTGACTCTGAGACACGACGCCCGCGCAGTACGCGCGAAGGATTCAAACCATGGCAAAGAAGACGACTGAACAGGGGGGCGGCCGCGGCCCGACAGAGCGCATGAAGGAGCGCGATGTCGCGACGCAGAGGAAGATCCTCACGCTCGCCGAGGAGATCGCGCAGCGCTCGCTGAAGGGCAGGGAGCCCGTCGTCGAGATCCCGATGCGCACCAAGTCGAACACCATCTGGAACAAGAAGAAGGGCATCCTCGAGATGGGCGACGGCACGGCCGAGCGCCCGCTCTTCGACCTGAAGACCGCGAAGCAGTTCATGCAGACGATGCTGCACGCGAGCACGATCAAGGACCTGATCGACGCGCAGAAGACGAGCAGCCTCCGTGGCGTCTTCTACAAGGCGAAGCACACCGTCGC
>JBIKTI010000410.1:0-2957 GCA_044348205.1 Phycisphaerales bacterium
TGTCGACCACGGCCTTCGTGCGGAGGCCGAGGAGGAGTGTGCCCATGCGATGTCGGTCGCGCGCATGCTCGGTGTGCGCTGCGCAGAGACAGTGCGGGTCGAGGTCGCGCGTTCTGGGAACCTTCTCGATGCTGCGCGCGCCGCGCGCCTGGCTGCGGTCGAGCGCTTCGCGGAGCGTCACGCGATTCGGACTGCGCTGCTCGCCCACCACGCGGACGACCTCGCGGAGTCGATCCTCATCGGGCTCGCGCGCGGAGCTGGGCTTTCGAGCCTCGCCTCGCTTCTCCCGCGCCGCGAGTACGGAGCGGTGCTCCACCTCGTGCGCCCGCTGCTCTCTGCCCGTCGGAACGAACTCCGTGCGTTCCTCCGCGAAGTCGGCGTCCCATGGCGCGACGATCCCTCGAACGCGCTGCACGCCCGTGGTGGGCTTCGCTCGGATCCTTCGCTCGCAGCGCTGGTCGACTCGATCGCGCTCGGAGCGGGCCGCCTCGCCAGCGAGGCGCGACGGCTGCTCGAGCTGCGCGACGCGGAGATCGCGAGGATTCTTTCGGCGACCGACCGAGGTGCGTCGATCCCGCGCGAGGCGCTCGAGGGAGCCCATCCGTCCATTCACGAACCGTTGCTCAAGGCCATCGCGCGCCGCGAGGGGGTCGTTCTTCCGCAGAGTGCAACGGCTGCAATGGTCGATGCGCTCGCGTGTCGGGATCGCGCTCCGAAGAGCTTCTCCTGCGCCGACGGAGCCGTGGTCGAGTTCGACGCACGGCGCCTTGCGATCACCCGTGGCGCAGACGCCAACTCCTGACCGCAACGGTCACTCGGAGGAACCAGGAAGGCAGTTGCCTCCGAAGCGATCGGACACGCAGGCCACCTTGCCGCTCTCGATCTTCAGGACCATCGGCTGCGCCACGAGCCAGAGTGGCCCCGCAGGAAGCGAGAGCATCTCGCAGTCGTAGCACTCGATGGACGCCTCTCCGTCGCCCGCGGCCACGACTGCGCCCTCCGCAGGTGGGATCGCCACCGCGAGGACCGCATCGTCGAGCGGGACGAGGAAGTTGTCGATGAAGAGCGTGCGGCAGGTGCCGCAGGAAGGGCTGTAGACCACGATGTACGCATCGCGGTCGCGCGTCCTCTCGACGAGCACGGGCATGTACTTCGCAAGCGGCGTGTCTGCGAAGCGCGCGCCTTGGAAGGGGCGCATGTCGAGGTCGATCTGGGTGGCGCTCGCCTGCGCGGGCGTGCTCGATGGCGGGGACGGAGGCGCCGCGTTCGGATCGCGGAAGGGCATGTCCGCCGTGAAGTGCGCGGAGGCCGTTGCCGCTGCGAGCGCCGCGAGCGCGCTCCAGGCGGGCGAGAGGCCGATCCTGCGCATGCGCGCGGCGCCAGAGTCCGCCACGGTCGCATGCATCGCGAGGAAGATCAGCCCCGCGGCGAACGCGAGCGCGAGAAGCGGCATGAGGATCCCCGCGTCTTCGCCACTTGCAGGAGAGAGCGCGCGGGAGACGCACGCAAGCGCAGCGAACGCGGCGGCTCCTGCCGCGAGCAGGTTCATGAAGCGGGTTCCCGCCGCGAGCACGGCCGCCGCAAGCGCGAACTCAACCGCGACGATGGCGCGCGCTGCGGTGGAAGGGCTCCACGCGAACAGCGCGATCCCGACCTCTCGCAGCGGTGCCGGCGCACGCGCCTCGCCCTCCGAGAGCTGCCAGGCGCCGCAGCAGACGAGGAACAGCGCGATGGCCGCTGCGGTCAGCCGCGGGTGCAGCCGGATCGGGCAGCCGCCCTTGGTGGATGTGCTGGTCGCATCGGCGCTCATCGCTGTTCAGCGGCCTTCCGTTCCGAACCCGAGGCATGCCTCGAGCGCGGGAATGTCGTCTGCGTTCTCGACGACGCACTCGACGACGCCGTCCTTGATTGCCAGAACGATCGGCGAGCCGACGATGTAGTTCGGCCCCTTTGCGAGCGACAGCTTCACGCACTCGTCGCAGGGGTTGTCGTACTCTGGCTCGACATCGGGAATCGACACGGTGATCGTGCGCACGGGGAGCTTGCCCGTGAAGTAGGTGCCAAGCAGGATGTGGCAGTGCTCGCAGTTCTCGCGGTAGAAGATCACGATCCAGCGACCGCTGAGGATGCCGCTTGGGATGCGGCCCGTCATGAGCCGCGCGAAGGGGATCTCGTCGAAGCGCTGTCCGACCAAGGCGGGGAAGTCGGGGAGATACATCGCCTCGATGGACGACGGAAGCCCCGGCCACTTGCGCGCCTGCTCTGGCTGCGCGGGAGGAGGCGTGGCCGGATCCGCTGTCGCCGGAGTCGTGGTGGTGGTCTGGTCCGTCGGCTGCGCGGGCGTTCCGAAGAGCGCCGCGAGCTGCGCAGGGTCGTCGACATCGCGGCAGAGCGCGACGATCACGCCGTCCTTCATGCGGAGCGCCCACGGCGTCTGCATCATGTACTCGGGCGCGCGGCCACCCGAGCCCGCGGGCGGCGTGTAGAACTCGCGGACCTCGCAGCCCTCGCACGGCATCGGCAGCGTCTTTCCGCCCGAGGACGGCACGCTCACCTTGAGCACCCGCTCAGGGCGCTTGCTGGCGAAGTGCGCGCGATAGAACTCCTGGCAGCGGTCGCAGTCGGGCCGCGAGAAGGTCACGATCCACTCGCCGACCTCGAGGTCCTCGGGCATCGGCCTGTTGATCGCGAGAGCCCACGGCAGGTCGCGCAGGTTCTTCCCGACGAGTTCCTTCCACCGCGGGAGATAGATCGGTTCGTACGCCTCGGGTGCCTCGGGCCACCCGTCCTCCTCGATCAGCACTGCGTTCGGGTCGATGACGACCTCCCGCGAAGGCGCGAGCACAGCGACGGCGACGCCGAGGACGGCGGCTGGCACAAGCGGCAGGAACGGGCCCTTGCGGCCCTTCGGCACCAGCACGATCGCAGCCGCGAGGAATGCAGCGTCGATCGCGAAC
>JBIKTI010000411.1:0-2956 GCA_044348205.1 Phycisphaerales bacterium
TTCATGTCCTGCGCGGCGCCGAGCCCGTCGAGGTGTGCCACGCCGAGGTTTGACATCGCGTTCGCATCGCCACGGGCGGCCGCCGCCCGGAAGAGCAGCATCGCTTCAGGCGCGTTCCGCTCGACGCCCTTGCCTTCGAGATGCGCCGTCCCGAGCGCCGTGAGCGAGGGCGCGTGCCCTGCGTCGGACGCGGCGCGCAGCCAGCGATGCGCTTCCGCGAGATCATCCGCGTCGTTCGACCTCAACAGCGCCGTGCCCGCGAGATACATCGCGGTCTCGTCCCCCTTCGCGGCTGCCTCGCGATACCACGAGAGCGCCTCGGCGCCGTCCTGCGCGACGCCCTGCCCCTGTGCTGCCCGCGTTCCGAGCATCACCATCGCCTTGGTGCTTCCTGCGGCGGCGGCCTTGCGATACCACTCGAGCGCACGCCCGTCGTCGCGCGCAACGCCCTCTCCGCGCGAGTACATCACGCCGAGGTTCGTCATCGCGGCCGCGTGTCCACTCTCCGCAGCGCGCAGGTACCACTCGACCGCACGCGCATCGTGCTCCGTCACGCCGCGCCCGCGCTGCAGCGCCTGCGCGAGGCGGAACATCGCCTCGGTGTCGCCCGACTTCGCCTGCGTCTCGAGGTCCTCGACCACGAACCGCGGACGCGCGCCCTCGGATTCCAAGGAGTGCGTCTCAGCCGCGAAGGCTGCGGACGCGAGCGTCCACACCACTCCCCACGCCATTCCACACGCGAGTCCACACACGAGTCCCCGAGAGAGAGCGTTGTCCTGCATGTCGATTCCCCGCGCAATCGCGCACGAACGCGCTCACCGAGCCTACGCGCAGCGCCACTTGGCGCAACGACGCACCCGAGAACCCGTTCGACTTCAGGGAATCCATCGGCCTCGCGCCGCGCGCGCTTCCGACATGCTCGCTCCTCAAGCAAACTTCACACATTATCTGGCGATGCCGGGGCGCCGCGCCTCGGCCGCCACACCTCGGCCCGCGCGCGTGTCTCTGACCGATCCGCCGCGGAAAGCCCCTCGCCGAGCTCCGCCACGCGCGTCTCCGCGGCGGGGCGCGCGACGGCGTCGCCGCGAACGACGGACGAGCGTTCCGCAAGAATCGCCCAGAAGTAGGCCTCGATCGGGTTGCGCGCCGTGCCGATGCCCTGCGCGTACATCTCTGCCACGCGCCCCATGGCGCGCCCGTCGCCAAACTCGGCCGCGCTCTTCAACCAGCGGAACGCCGCATCGCGGTCGCGTTCGACGCGCACGCCCTCGTCGAAGAGAACCCCGAGACGCTGCATCGCCGCGGAATCGCCGCGCTCCGCGGCGCGCGTGAAGAGCCGAACGGCCTCGTCCGCGTCCGCGCGCGCATCGCCTCGCGCGAGCGCCACGGAACCGAGCCCCGTGAGCGCGCGCACAGAGCCCTTCTCCGCCGCGCGCGCATACCACTCGCCCGCCTTCGCAAGGTCGCGAAGCTCGGCCATCGCGCCCTCGTGGAGCGCGCCGAGTTCCTCCATCGCCACGACCTCGTCCATCGCGGCCGCAACCGACAGCCACCGCAGCGCCTCCTTCGGGCTGCGCTCGACCCCGCGTCCGTCGACATGGAGCCGCCCGAGCCGCAGCGCGGCATCCGCGTCGCCCGCTTCCGCGGCCGTACGCAGCCAGCGCGCGGCCTCGCGCTCGAGCGCAGCGGGCGACTGCGCGCCAACGACGGACGCATCGACGAGAAGCCTGTCCGAAAGAAGCACCATCCCCTGCGTGTTTCCCGCCTCGGCAGCGCGGCGATACCAACGCAGCGCCTCGCCCGCGTTCCGCTCGACGCCGATCCCGTTCGCGAACATCACCCCCACCGCCGTCATCGCCCTCGGTTCACCCGCCTCCGCCGCGCGGGCGTACCACTCGAACGCACGCTTCTCGTCGCGCACTGTGCCGCGGCCAGCGGACAGGATCTGCGCATAGCGATACATCGCCCGCGCATCCCCTGCCTCCGCGGCGCGCGCGGCGGCCTCGACATCCGCGGCGGCGTCTTGGGCCAGCCCGATCGCGCCTGCTGGCACAAGTCCGAGCGCCCGCCCGCCAATCACGAGCGCAACCGACGCGCAAAGAGCAGCGAGCCGAGACAAATCCATGGGCAAACGGTACCGCTTCCGCCGCCACGCAGCACCCCTGCAAGGGTCTGAATCTCGGCGAAGCCGAAGTCCGCAAGCCTGGAGACGCGGAGCGCAGCGACGCGGATCCGCGGACGGGGCCCGCAGCCGCAGGCGAAGGGCACCGGACGCGTCACCCCGATTCAAAGCCGAGGAAAGGCAAAGCCCCGACTGGCCAGAGGCCGGTCGGGGCTTTGCATGTTCCGAGGCGAATCGGGGTGACAGGATTCGAACCTGCGGCCTCTTGCTCCCGAAGAGCGCTGGGTGACTTAGACAGAGCGCCGAACCGCGTTTGCAGCGTTGCAGCGCGGACAGAGTAGCACCGCTGGTTGCGCTTGTCGCGTGCGTCTCGCGTATCCGCGTAGTTCCGCGTAGTCCGCGTCCGCGCTGGGAGGGGGGGGTAGCCCTATCGGAAGGCCATGCCTAGGTAGCGGCGTTAGCCACGGCAAATATTCACACATGGCTTCTAAAGTTGAGCGCAATGCGACGCGCGCGACGCCCGTACCTCGTGGCGTGTTTGTTCTCGAGGGTCGCGCCTCTCGGTTCATAGACACGCCACGAGACGAGAGACGCGCGCCGCGAAGCGGAGCGCGCCCTCTGTTCCTTCTGTTGGTGTCCGCGTGCGCGGACTAGGTTTGCGGCCTGATTCGGACTAGCCCTAGTCCGTGCAGGCGGACTAGCCCCGCGCGGGCGAGTCGGTCGGCGGCTCGGGCGGATGCTCGGGCACGAGATACTCGTTCGCCTCCTGCCTCCGCTTGTCGCCGCGCTTCACGACGCGCACGAGGCCCAGCGCCTCGAGGACGGGGATCGCCT
>JBIKTI010000529.1:0-2955 GCA_044348205.1 Phycisphaerales bacterium
CTTCTGGAACCTACCAAACAACGCTACCTGCCGCTAACGGTTGTGACTCCATTGTAACATTGAATCTCCTTGTGAATGGTCTACCCTCACGACCAACTCTGACTTCGTCATTGAACAATGCGTGTGTAGGGGATTCCATTACCCTCGTAGCGGTTCCAAACAGTAGCTTCTTGAGGTATCGCTGGTTTGTGGACGGAATACCAGTTGCGGGCGCAGCTGGTCAGGGAATCCTAGGTGGAAGTGCTGGCGGTTCTAGACTCGTTGTTGCAACCGGTGGAACTTATACCGTCTCGGTTGAAAACAACAATGGGTGCGTCAGCCAGGTGTCTCTAGGAAGAGTTCTCCTCTTTAATGCCATCCCAACCATTACCCAACAACCTGTTGCGGCCACCGTAAGCCTCGGAGCAAGCACAAGCTTTAGCATAGCTGCACCCGGTGCCTCTCAGTTTACATGGGAATACCGAATCAATTCAAGCGGAGCTTGGATAGCGATCAACAGTGGTCTAGGAATTTATTCCGGTTTCACGACGACGACTCTAACCGTCAATGCATTGTCGAATGCCTTCAACGGCTACCAATTCCGTGCGAAAGCCAGAAACTCCTCTTGCTCGAACGAAGCAATTTCAGACGCTGCTACACTGACTGTTTTGCCTGGAGCTCCCGTTTCGTTGACCATTGGTAGCGCCAATACGTGCTCCAACCAAAACAGCACGCTATTGCACATTCCGGTAACGAGTGGTGCATTCAACAACCTGGCTTTGATTGATGCATCCATAGCCTTGGGTAACGGCTTGGTTTTTGCTGGAATTGACAGCATTCATCCAGCCATATCCAACCTAAGCGTCTTCCAAAGCGGACAATCCGTGAATTTCTCTTGGTTCGGTGTGGGCGCCGTTAACCTGCCGTCCAATACCCGCCTCTTCCGTTTGAATCTTCAAGCAAATACTTCCGATAGCATTCGATGGGTCAACGCGGGTTTCTACGACGAATATCAAGGCAACTATACCACGAACAACATCAACGGTTCTGTTGTGGTCAACAGTGGTACTACCATTGCCTTCCAAAATTCAGTTCCTTCGGTTTGTTTTGGATCGAACAGTAACATCGCCCTTTCAGCGACTCCATCCGGAGGTATTTTCACAGGTGTTGGGGTTAGCGGTAACAACTTCAACCCTACGGGCCTCGGTGTAGGATTTTATAACATCACCTACACCTACACCAACCCCCAGACAGGTTGCGTCTCCTCTGCGAATACCAACATCGAGGTCGCAGCCCCACCAACCGGATCTGTTAGTGCGAACCAAACCATCTGCCAAGGTCAAAACACAAGTCTCCAAGCAACGGGTGGACAATCCTATGTGTGGACCAATTCTCAAGGGACTACCTTGGGAACAACGGCCGTTCTGTCTGTTAGTCCGAATGCAACAACAGATTACTTCGTACGCATAAGCAATGCTAGCGGCTGTTTTGTGGATCTCACAACCACCGTGACGGTGAATCAAATCGCGCCAGTAAGCATCAGCAACGGTGACACTGTTCGACTTTGTATTGGTAGCTCTGTAACCCTGCAAGCAGGAAGTGGCTATAGCTCCTATCAATGGTTCCCTGTCTATGCGATTTCAAACAATGCAATTGCGAACCCCGTTATAACACCGCGCAGAAACGAAACCTATACCGTTTTTGCAACCAATGCCAACGGTTGCGTAACATCAAAAGAAGTCGTTGTTATCGTAAGTCCTCTTCCGGCGGTTGATGCAGGTTCAGACGCCGTGTTCTGCGGCGGAAGCCCGATTAATCTTCAGGCGACCGGAGCCGGAAACAACGGCACCTACCTATGGAGCAATGCAAGCGGCAATGCCATTACCAGTGTGAGTCCGTCGGTGTCGACAACCTATTATGTTACTGGAACCAATAACAATGGCTGTTCCAATACCGATTCAGTAAAGGTCTATGTACCAAGGGTTTATGCGGGCAACGACCGGACCGTATGTGCCGGAAACATCGTTAACTTATCTGCATCCATGCTAGATTACCCTGCCAATTTCCCCAATCCTGAAATCACATGGTACCGGATTACCAACGGTGTTCCTGATAGCATTGGGAACAGTCTATCCCTAAGTGCCTCTATCAACGCTACCACCGAAATTGTCATCACTGTTGGATTAAACAATGGCAACTGCTTTGTTTCGGATACCCTAATGGTAACGGTGGCCTCGACCCCAACAGTGGCGATTGGCGGTAGCAACAACATCAGCACCGCGCCATCTTCCATGATTCCTTTGAGTGCAACCGTTTCAGGCGCAAGTAGCAGCCGCACCGTCTCGTGGAGTATTGTTGGCACAACCGGTCAAGGCACAGGTACCTTGAGCTCAAACAGCTCCCTCAACCCTGTGTACACTGCACCCGCCGTTACGAGCCTATCCACTGTACAGTTGGTCGTAAACGTTACCAACCCGAATGGATGCGGATCCAGCGACACGGTCTTGATCACGATTGATCCGGCTCTCACGGGCAAAACATTGAGCGGTACCCTTCGTTACGACAATTCGACTTTCAGTCCCGTGAACGATGCCCGTATCCGATTGGTTGATGCCCAAAACCAAGTAACAACGGCCGAGGTCAATAGTCAAGGTGGTTATTTCTTCCCCAACCTACCCAACGGTACCTACACTCTAAGTATCGATACGATTCGTAAGGCCGCAGGAGGTATTACTTCAGCAGACGTTACTGTGATCAACAATTACCGATTGAATCGGGCCACTTCGCCTCTTGCCGTCGGAACGGCATCCGCAAATTTGCGTCTGCGTGCTGCCGATGTTTCAACCAGCAACGGAACTTCCTCCACAGCAGGAGCTGACTCGATCACCATTCAGGATGCACAGGCTGCTCAACGCAAAGCTGGTAACCTAACCACGAACAATTTCAGCTTTGAACTGGCCTCTCCACAGCGGATTT
>JBIKTI010000488.1:0-8897 GCA_044348205.1 Phycisphaerales bacterium
CTTCGATGGACATCCCCGAACTGCAGACTGCGGGCGACCTGCCTGCCGCGCGCTCGACAATGGACGACTTGAAGGACATCGTGGACACCGGGGCTCAGGTCTACGGGATGTACAAGGGCGCGACCGCACCGAAGCCGGAAGACCTGCAGGAAGTCAAAATCAAGTCGAAGCGCGTTGGTCAGATGGCAGCCGGTGGAGCGGCCGAAAGCGAAGACCCGGAGATGGAGCGAGAGCGTGAAAGCGCGCCGCCGCCGGCAGGGCTTGCGCCCGCGACGAATGCTGCCCCGCAATCCTCGGGGCTTGCTCCGCCGCCGGAACCGAATCTTGGCACCATCAACCTGCAGGCGAAGAAATCGCCGGGCATGGCGGACCGTGCTCGAGGATGGCTCGAAAGGAACAAGGACCTGTTGTTCCCGGTGTTGACCGGCGCCGCAGCGGCAGCCGCCACGCCAACCGAGAACCGAATCTCTGCGCTGCTCGTTGGCGCCGGTGCGGCCGGTCGTTCGTATCAGGATGTGCAGCGTCGTCAGGCCGAGTTGCAACAGGTTCGCGCGCAGACCGAGCAGGCGAGAGCATCGACGGAGCAGACTCGCGTTGAGACCGGCGCGCAGGTTCAGTCGGCGCAGATTCGAGACCAAGCCGGTCGCCAGTGGGTCTATTTCAAGGACGGCTCTCGCATGCTGTTGGGTCAGTACATGCAGTTGACTCCGCAGGACCAAGCAAAACTTCCGCTCATCGCGCAGGACGAGATGACTAACCTTCTGCGCGGCAAAGCGCCGGAAGCCGTGGCCACTCCCATGACTCGCTCCGTGCAGGGAGAGGCTGCAGATGGCGAAGTGGAAGAGGCGCCCCCTCCCGAAGGGTCTCTGGCCGCGCAAGCCTCAGAGATGAGCCAGAACGCGCCGCTCTCTGGCACTCGAAACTGGGTCGGTCAGCAGGGCCAGAACTCCATTCGCACTGACCTTCGCACCTTCGCGGGCGACGACAACGCACGACGCGCGCTGCGATTGCAAGAGAATCAAACCGTGCTGAAAGAAGTTTCAGACGCGGCAGCCGATGCGTATGGCCGCGGCAGCATCATCAACATGATTGCGAAGGATGTCAGCAAACTGCCTGATGGCGGCGTCGCTGCGGCAGGCGTTTTGAATGAGCCGCGTCGATATTTTGCGAAAGCGTACAACGACATCATCACCACGGCATTTGGAACCATTGGTCAGCCTGTCCCGCCGGAGAGACTTATTGCGGCAGAGGATTTGACGACTGGTAATGCCATCGACAAATTGACGACTGCTTTGACCTTCCTGCAGTCGAGCGGCGCGGACCAAAACTCTCTTGCTGCATTGCGAGAGGCGTCGGCGTCCGTTCCTAACATGAAATTGGACAAGGCGTCGATGCAGACGCTCCTTGCTCAGATGATGGTCGATAAACAGCGTGCTATCGACATGCAGAACTACATGCGTGAATCGCAGTCAATGGTGCCAACGGGCATGAGCGACTTCGTTTCCATGGACAATCTGCGCACAGCGTTCCGCAACGAAGCACTGTTCAACGACAACGCATACAAGACTCGGCAGGAGATGATTGAGCGTCTTCTTCGGACGAAGTCTTCCAAGCCGGGAGAGTCCGCATTCGACTGGTTGCGGAAGAACGGTCAGACTCCGGAGCGCATCAACAAATACGCAGCATTCCTGCATTACGGTCCGAAGCGAACCGCGGAAGGTCAAATTGTCCGTGACGCGAATGGCGACCCCGAGCCGAATGGCCCTATTCTGCCGGGTATCTCCAACATCATCTGGAACCAGTAAGGTCTGTCAATGGCAAGCGATTTTGAAGCAGCACTTGACCTGAAAGACGACTACGACCCGAGAGCGGCTGCAGCGCCTGTGGCTTCTTCTGGCCGTGTTGCCGCGCCCGCTTCAGGCGATAGGCCCAGTGATTTCGAGAAGTCTATCTTGCAACCGAGTGAGGGAGACTCTCGTTCCGCCGCGGTCAGGACAGTCGAGGGTCAGCCGATTCCTGCCGGTGCGCCGAAGGTTCCCGCTCGAGAACTGACGGTCAGGCAGCAATTGCGTGCGCCCGCAGCGGAATCCGAAAAGGATTACACGGTTGGCGAGGCCCTTAGAGAGGGCGCAACCAACCTGCCCTCAAGCACATGGGGCGTTGTCAAATCGGTGGCCGGCGCCATCGCAAATCCAAGCCAAACCGCTGAAGGCCTGAAGCAACTTGGCACTGGCGCGCTCTCAAAGGCAAAAGGCGCGATTGGTCTTGATGTAGACCCTGAAGACGAACGCGTCATCAATGCGCTCATCGATGACTATTCCACGCGGTATGGGTCGAAGCAGGGATTCCTCAGGGCTCTTGCGAAAGACCCGGCAACCATCCTTATGGATGCCTCTGCGTTGCTCACCGGCGGCGCGTCAGCCACGGCCGGAGCGGCGTCAAAAGTAGCCAAAGGCGCGGAGGCCGCAGGCAATGTCGCACGCGCTGAAAGGTTTGCAGGCGTTGCGAAGGCAGCGACCAAAGCGCGAGATGCGGCGAATTACCTTGACCCGATTCAAGCATCCATAAAAGTGGCAAAAACGCCGCTTGTTGGCACGCGGATTCCCGACGCTGTGCCCGTAATTGGTGGAAAGAAGACCCCTAACTTGCTCGGCGCGTCACGAGCAGTTGGAAGTCAGTTGGCCGGCGTTCCAATGCCGATTTTGAAAGAAGTCAACGAGATTGCGAAAAGCGGCACCCCAGAGCAACGCGCGGTGCTTGCCGAGATGCAACGCTCTGGCGCTGACCACTCCAAAATCGTCAGGTACGCGGAGGAAGGTCTGCAGGGCGCAAAGGATGCTCGTCAGGCGGCGTATGTTGCGGAGATGGGTGGTCGAGCCAATCCTGTCAACTTCGCAAGAGTCGGCCAGAAAATCCAAGACCTTCGTCAGCAGTTGACGATTAACACGCAGAACGGCGCAGTCCCGGTGTCAGATGCCGCGCTGAGATTCTTGGATGATGCTGAGCAGCGAACCATCGCCGTAGCGTCGGAGCCGCTAAACTCTCCCGCTCGAAATGTGATTGGTGCCGACAAGTTGAAGCGTTCCATCGGAAGTCTTGGCGAGACCTACACGGGCGATACTCAAGCGTATCGTGCCGCGCAAGAGGTTCGTCAATCCATTTGGGATGCAATCGCGGACGCTGACGCCGACTATGTAAAAATCATGGGCGAGTACGAAGACGCGTCAAACACCATCGATGCCGTTCGGTCGATGTTTGGAAGAACCGGCAAGTTGAGTGACGACCAAATCGTGAAGAGGTTGCTCAAGGCAACATCTCCGCAGCAGCAGCAAGTTCTATCGGAGATTGCGCAATACAGCCCTAACCTCAAGCCTGCAATTGCCGGCGCTGCGACATCGAAGTTCATGCCGGAAGGCTCTCGAGGAGCCGTGTCTGGAATGCTCGGGTGGTTTGCCGGCAGCGCGCCGCACGCCGTGGCCGGATTCATAGCGGCGTCTCCCAAGGCGCAGGGCAAGATTCAGAAGTGGGCAGGCGACTTGGAGCGAGTTGGCGACAAGGTAACGCCGCCCGCAGCCACGCGCGCCGCGGGGTATGCCGGGGTCGTTCGCGACGAATACCTGCTTGGTCAAGAAGACCCGAGCGCGAAACCTCAGGAGCCGGAGTACGCGAAGCCCCCCGTTGGATGGGAGGGCAGCGCGCTGCCGCCCGAGCCCAAGAACGACAAGCAACGAGAGTCGGCCATTCAGGAAATCTCGAAATCCGATTTGACAGAAGAGTCCCGCGAAAAACTGCAGCAGGCTCTGACTCAATTTGAGCGACCTGTCGAGCAGCAAACCATCAGTCAAATCTTTGGCAACGAAGGAACCGCGCAGAATCCTCGAGGCTCTGCGTATGGTCCGTATCAATTCATCAACGAGACATGGCGCGACATGGCGCGTCGTCACTATCCGGAAGTGACAAGCAACATGTCGAACGCAGAACTCAACGCGCTGAAGAAGACCGCTCAAGGCGTGGAGATGGCGAAGGTTCTTGGTCCAATTTATATCAACGAAAACGCAGAGGGGCTGCGCAGAAACGGATTTGAGGCAACGCCGGCAAATCTGTATCTGTCGCACTTCCTTGGATTGCAAGGGGCGATGCGGGCTCTCCGATTGGACCCATCGATGCCAACCGCTGATGCATTCAAGCCAATCGTCATCAACTCCAATCCGGAAGTGATGAGGGGCAAGACGGTTGGCGATGTCATCGCATGGACCGAGATGAAGATGCAGCCGCGCGCGCAGCGCAAGTCTGGTGGCCGCGTGGATTCAGTACAATCCATCGTGAATGAGTTGATGTCGCTTACCAAGACCGTTCGTCGCGAGACCGACAAACATACCGAGCCGCTGCTGAACCATCCCGACGAAGCGGTGGTGAAGGCGCTCGACATCGCGCAGCAAGCGATTTAGGAGAGGCCATGACGAGTTCCTACACGACCAACAAGAACATTGAAAAGCCGCCCAACGGCTCGTTCGTGAACACATGGGATGTCCCGGTCAACACGGACTGGGATGCGATTGACGCGTCGCTTGGCGGTACGACGACGCTGAACGCGGTCGGAGCATCTGGCATCGTCGCGCTGTCGGTGTCGCAGTATCGTCCGCCGACCATCATCGTCACCGGCGCGCTGACCGCGAATGTGAACTACCAGTTGCCGGCGGGCGTCGGCGGGCAGTGGGTGGTTTTCAACAACACGACCGGTGCGTTCACGGTGACCATCTCGTCGGCTGCGGTCGGCGGCACTACGGTGCAGATTCCGCAGAGTTACCGGTCGCTCATCTACTGCGACGGCACCAATGTCGCCCTCGGGTTCACGACGCCGTCGAACCCCGGCGGCGCCAACACCCAGATTCAGTTCAACAGCGGCGGGCTCTTTGCAGGGTCTGCGCTGTTCACCTTCGACGGCACCAATGTTGCCCTCGGCCCGAACTCGAGACTCGACCTGCGCAGCACCCTGCGGCTGTTGGGTTCGACCTCCGGCTTCGTCGGCCTGACGGTGCCGGCGGCGGCCGGCGGCACGACCTACACCCTGCCCTCGGCAGACGGCACCAACGGTCAGTTGCTTTCGACCAACGGGTCGGGCGCCTTGTCGTGGACGACCGTTGCCTCCGGGGTGTCCTCGTTCAGCGGCGGCACCACCGGCCTGACGCCTTCAGGAGCCACCACGGGCGCCGTGACCTTGAGCGGCACTCTGGCCCTGACCAACGGCGGAACCGGCGCCACGACCGCCTCCGGGGCTCGAGCGGCCATCCTGCCGTCCTACTCCGGCAACGCCACGCGCATCCTCGCTGTGAACGGCAGCGGCACGGACACTGAGTGGGTGTCCTCCACCACGGGCCCCGCAGGGCCGCCCGGAGCCGCCGGCCCCCCGGGCCCTGCCGGCCCCACCGGGCCGACCGGCCCAACGGGCGCCACGGGCTCTGCGGGGGCTGCAGGGCCTCCGGGCACCGCGGGCGCAACCGGCGCACCCGGACCCACTGGACCGGCCGGCGCTGCCTCAACCGTTGCCGGCCCCCCGGGTCCGACAGGCCCTCCGGGGTCCGCGGGCGCCGCGGGTGCCACGGGCGCTACCGGTCCGGCCGGCCCTCCCGGTCCTTCCGGTCCTTCCGGCCCTTCCGGCCCCACCGGTCCGACCGGTCCAACCGGCCCGGGCTCGACCGTTGCCGGGCCGCCGGGCGCCACCGGGTCCCCGGGCCCGCCGGGACCGACGGGGCCCAACGGGCCTACGGGCTCGGCAGGTCCGACCGGGCCCACCGGGCCAACCGGTCCTCCGGGTCCGACAGGTCCGACGGGTGCGAACTACCTGCGCAATGTCGTCTCGCCATACAACGGCGGCGGGCAGGTCTTCGTGCAGAGCGCGACGCCGACCGCGTCCGCATCCGGCGACATGTGGTTCCAAATCTGAGGTGCCCTCGTGCCGGTAAAAGTGTGGGATGGGTCCGCGTGGACCGAGGTTGGAAAACTGTCGGTCTGGAACGGGTCGTCGTGGGTGCCCGTCGTCAACGCATCCGCGTGGAACGGCTCGGCATGGGCAAAGTTTTTTCCGGCAGTGAAGGTGAGCGACAACACGGCGCTGAATTTATCCAAATCTGGCGTCGGCGGAACCGCGGCCGCAACCTATCGGTTTGCTTCCTCTGGGCAAGCGTCTGCGACAAACGCGGCAGGCACGCTCACGAACATCAGCGGCGAATGGCTTGTCGGAAGCGGCACCACTTCTGACTATGAAGTTCGCGCCACTGTCCTTAGTGGCTCTGGAGGCAGTTTCTCAGGGCCCGGCGCCGGATGGCATAACTTGGGCACCACCAGAGATTGGTCGCTTACCGTCACCAACAATGCCGGTGACAGAGATGTTTTGATGGAAATCCGCATCGCAGCGACATCTCTCGTCATCGCTTCGGCAACCATCACCTTCGAGGTGGACAGCGCCCCTTAGCGCCACTTCGGGCCCTCGAACCACGCAGCAAGGCTGTAGCGCACGCCGGATGTAACAGGTTGCGCAGCGTGATAGGTAAAAGCAGGGAAGAACGCCGCGGTGCCGCGCGCTCGAAGGTGCTCGGCGTTCGGATGCGCATCGACCCCAGTGAAGGTAAGGTCGCCGCCGGTATATGCCTCAGGCGAAGACAACTGAATGACGCACGACAGTTTGCGATGTCGGTCGTTCGGAGTCATCCAGAACACATCCTGATGCGGCTTGTACTCGCCGCCGGCCTCGTATCGAGCAACCTGCACATACTCGAGGCGCTCAATGTGAAAGCCAAACCAATCGCGATTTGCCCAAAGGGCTAGTTCCCAAAGCGTGCGGAACAATTCCGGCCACTGTTCATTTGACAGGAACCACACATCAGACTTGCGAAAATCGCTCTGCACCAACTTGCCATCGATGCCGATGGTGGCGCTCGATGGGTTATACATGAAGGTGTGGTCGATGAGTTCTTCGCACTCCTCGTCGGAGAACTTGCCTTTGAAGTAGCACCATTCTCCACGCATCAGAGCGTCTCCCACTTCGATGCGTAGTACGCAAGAAGCGCAGCGTCCGCTCGGTTATGGTCTTTCTTGCGCGCGAACTTGTCGGCGCTGTGAGGGAACAATTCCATAGCCATAGCACGGGCTCCATCTTTCCCGTTTCGGACTTTCATTTTCTTAATCCACACCTGCGGCACCACGCGCCGCATCGGGATGCCCAACGAAGCGACAACCCCTTCGATGGCGCCATAAGTCCGCCCGAACGAAAAGACGCTGCTGACGCCTTGGCCGGGCATGGCGCCGACCTGCTCAATCACCAACATGTTCACTTTCGAGGTAATGCACTTCGCTGCCATTTGCAGAAAGAACTGACGAGCCGCGAACTCGCGCTTTTTTTTGCCGTTGCGAATAACCTCAACGGTAGGAAGGTCGTAGACGGCGAACGATTCATAGGTGTGGGCAGTCGGCGGTGTCCAAACCGCCATGGCTCCATCAAGTCCCGGGTCGATTCCGATGTACATCGTTTAGTTCCCTCCGCCGACCGACGCGCGGTACTTCTCGAGTTCTTGATTCAGTCTCCAGATGTCTCCGAGGTAATGACGCACGCGCGTGCGCAGCGAATGTATTTCTTGCTGATACTCTGCCGGTGTGTGGACTTGCCCATCCCACGCTTTGTCCCACGCGTCATCTTCGCGAACGAGGTCTTCGTTGAAGCGCAAGAACGGCGGCACATACCATTCGTCTTCGCGGTCTGGCGGCATGACGCCGCGCTCGACCATGGTCAGTTCTCGCCCGATGCGGTCTATCTTGCGACGCAGGTTGTTCTGCTCGTGATACAACTCGTCGCGACGCTTCTTCAGTCCTTCTTCCATTTGATGTGACCCTCCTCGACCAATTGGTTGATGGTTCTTACAACACCCTCGAGGTGCGCAAGGCGAACGAAATCTCTGTCCAGTTGCGTATTGCTACGCCTGTCCACAGTGTCGTGACAGTCCGAGCAGCACCACGCTCCGACAATGTCCGGGCTCTTCATGCCCATGCCGGACATACCCGATAGCCTGTAGTGCCCAAGCACTGTCGTCTCCGGGTTGCGATTGCAAATGCCCGGCAGTCGGACCATGCACGGGCGGTCTCGAGCAAGTTTGCGCAGGTCAGCCATTCATCGGCCTCCGGTTCCACTGAGCCGCGGCGCGTTGAGGGTCGGAAAACGAGCCCGTCAACGGCTGCAAACAGTCGCCCTTCACATCCGAGCACTCGATGAACCACTTCTTTGAAGTGAGGTATCCATCAAGAGACGGCGGGCTGTTGCAGAACGGGCAGCCTCGGGCCGCCAGAGTGAAACTTGACGAGGAGCCGTCTTCGTTGATGGTCTTGGCTATTACTTCGTAGAAGTCGGTCACAGGGTCTGCTCACCGTCTGCTGTGCGTTTCGTGCGGTTGTCTCGCTTGAGCCATTCGTCGAACTCAGTGGTGAACTGCACGCCGGCAACGCTGTACGAGTAATTGTCGCCGTCGTCATAGTTAACGAGAATCTCGTCACCCACCAGATTCCAACACGCAGTCATCATCACTTTCCCACCTTCGTTGCGAAGGTACGCGAAATAACTTTCCGGCTTTCGAGCACACGGCTGTCCCGACAAAATCAACTTGCCGTTTTCGCTCATCGGAATGTGACCGATGATTACAGGAGGTTTCCCTTGCGCTGCAACCGCCGAACACATCAAAAAAATCAGGGCTATCATTTTACGCATTGTAGTCACCTCCCATGCCTTCAGGTTCCGGAATCACTATCCCCATGTCGAGCGCGCGCTGCTCTATGAAGCCGATGTAGTCACTAAACTCCATCTTGGTCATCACCGACGAACGACGCACGGGACGCATGCGCGTGCGGCCAAA
>JBIKTI010000412.1:0-2952 GCA_044348205.1 Phycisphaerales bacterium
TCTCGCCCACATCCTAGCCCGCCACCTTCATCACATCGCCGAAGCGACCCATCGCCTGCGTGAGGCCGATGACGGTGCCGATGAAGCCGAGCACGGGGATAGCCCAGATGAAGCCGCGCAGGATCGTGTAGCCCGAGTCCATGCTCGACTCGTCCTGATCGCCGCGGCTCGAGAGCACCTCGTCGACATCGGACACGCGGCCGAGGTTGCGCATCATGCGCAGCACCGCACGGCAGCGCGCGAGGAAGAGGAACCGCGACGGGTCGTCGACCGAGCGGTCGATCGCGTCGATCACGGCGTCGGCGGTCGCGTCGGTGAGCACGAAGCCAGAGTCCTCGGGCACGAACGCAAGCCGCAGCGCCTGCTTCTGCGTGCGGATCTTCAGGGTCTTGATGAAGAGGAAGACAAGCGACCAGATCGAGAGGAACACGATCGGGATCGGGATCTGCCCGAATCCCGTGGTGTACTGCCAGATCACGCCTCCCACGGGCCCGTCGCGGAAGGCGTAGGCCGCGCCGTAGAAGGCGCCGCCGAGGATGAGCGTGAGGATCGACACCGTGAGCGAGCTCGGCGTGGTGCCGCGACCCGTGGGCAGGCCGAAGCGCGCCTCGGGGTCGAGGCTGTGAAATCGCAGGCTTGCGCTCGACGACGCCGAGGCCGCGGCGGACATGGTGCTCTGTTTCATCACGACGAGAGTCTCCTGAAGATGAGGATCGGCCCAGTGGGAAGCTGCGTGCCGCCGCTCGCGTCACCGAGGCGCTGGACGATTCCGTCCTGCAGCGCGACCTCGACGATCGCCCAGCCGACGCCTGATCGGACGACGGCATGGAAGCGTCCCGACTCGCGGCGGCCGACGACCGCGCGCGGCAGAGCGCCATCGGCGGGCGCGAGCACGCCGAACGGGACGAGCGGCTGGAGAACGCCCGCAGCGCGCGCCTGCTCCGCGCGCGAGGCCTCGAGGATGCCCGTGAGCGTCGGGAAGCGCTCGAGCGCTGCGTTCGCCTCCGCGCGTGCGTCGCGGAAGTTCACGGCGGGCTCGAAGCCCGCGCGCGGCCAGTCGGCGGTCATCGCCTTCTGCGCGCCGCTGCGAAGCGACTCGCGCCACGCGACGAGCGGCTGCGCGAGCGCCTGCGGGAGATACCCCGACTGCTCGAAGATGGCCGCTGCGTCGTGGAGCGCGCGCAGGCGGAGGATCGGATCCGCCTTCGCGGCCCCGATCGCGGTGAGAAGCTCGAGGAGCACGGGCCGCACATCGGCCGCGCCGCCTGTTTCCATCCGCGCGGTCGCTGCGCCCCACGCTGCGGACACTTCGTTCATCCGAGGCGCCCCCGCGAGATCCTCGCGCTTCACCCACAGGATCGAGTCGAGCCGCTCGGGAGGCGTGAGCAGGTCGGCGAGGTTCTCGACGGCCTGGTTGCGCGGGTCTGCGCCCGCGGCGGGGCGCCGATAGAAGACCCTGTCGCCCGTGATCGGGACCTCCTCGAGGCCCGCGAGCCGGGTAGCCGCGAGCTGCTCGCCGACGCGGCTCGGCGCCCAGAGGTCGCCCGCGCGCGTCGGGTCGAAGCGCGCCGCGAGCGCGCGGAGGCTCTCGCCGAGGGGCGACGAAGGGTGCTTCGCGAGAAAGTCGTAGACGACCTCGACGACGCGCGGCTGCTGGTCGGGAGAGACATCGCCCGAGAGGCCGGCGCCGAGAAGCGCAGCGAGCCGCGGTCGATGGTCGTCGCGCCAGGTCTCGATGGCCGCCCATGCGGGCGCGAAGTCGCGCGCACCTTCGAACGCCGACAGCCGCCCCTGCCGCGCAAGCACGGCGCCGTGGCGCGCGAGGATGTCGTCGAGCCGCTTCACGAAGTCGCTCTCGACCGTGACGGGCGCGCAGAGCCGCGCTTCGTCGAGGTCGCGCAACGCAGCGAGCAGCGCCTCTTCGCGCGACTTCGCCTCGGTGAGACGCGCGTCGATCCCCTCGATCTTGAGCGCGAGCCGCGACCGCGCCGTCTCGAAGCCCTCGCTCGCGGCACGCGCCGCGTCGAGCGTGCGCCGCGCGGCCTCGAGCGACGCGATCGCCCTCTTCCACGCTGCGGGGTCGACCTGCTCCGCATCGGTCCATGCGCTTGGGAGCCTTGCGCCCGCCGCGGCGTCGGCGGCGGCCACCGCCGCAAGCGACGCGCGGTCGGCCTCCTCGTCGAGCGCGGCAAGCCGTTCCACCCGTCGTCGCTCGAGCCCATCGAGCGCGACCCGTTCGGGCACCTCCGCATCGGTTCGCGCCTCTGCGATCGACCGCTGCATGGCCATGCAGCGCTCGCGCGTGGCGCTGCGCCCAAGCTCAGCCCCGATGTCCTCGACAAGCCTGCGGATCTCCTCGGTGCGCGCGACGCGCGCGCGGTGGAGCGCATCCTCGCGGGCAAGCGACGCGGCCAGCGCTGCGTCGACGGTGCCGCCGCGCGCGCGGATCTCCTCCGCGATCGCCCGCGCCTTGAGCGCGTCGTCGGCCTCGATCGCAGCGTCGAGCGCCGCGAGTTCCTGCGCGGCCCTGCGCGACTCGCCCACGGAACGGATGACGAGCGCTCCGACTGCGGTCAGCGCAATCGCCCCTGCAACGGCGCCGATCAGGTAGAGCCGATGCCGCCGCGACTGGCGCTCGCGCTCGGCGAGGACCGTCGCACGCGCGCGATCGAGGAGCCCCGTGGGCGCCTCGCGCCCAGCGTCGCGCAGGACCGCCACCTGCCGCTCGATGTCTGCCGCGGGCCGCGCCTCGTTGAGCAGGATCTCGAGGCGCTCGACCTCCGCCCCGAACGACGCGCGCGCGGACTCCTCGCGCTCGAGATCGGTGAGCCACGCGAAGGCGGGCGCGACGGACGCGGCGAGCGCGGCGTCGGGCATGCAGCCCGTCTCGAGGTTGATCGTGGCCCAGTCGCCCTCGAGCCGTGTGAGCGCCGCGCGGTCCATGCACGCGGC
>JBIKTI010000413.1:0-2949 GCA_044348205.1 Phycisphaerales bacterium
AGCGGGCGCGCGACAGACGGCCGTGAGCGTGGGCGAGTTCACCCGCGTGGCCGACGAGCTTGCGCACGCGGTCGCGGTGCTCGAGGACGCAGCGGCGCGATTCACGCTGCGCGCGGACGCCGCCGACGGCGCGGGGAAGGGCTGACCGCGATGCAGGTCCTGTTCACATCGGTCCGAGGGCAACGGCTCGCGCTCGACTGCGCCGATGTGGTCGAGGTGCTGCCCGTGGTCGCGCACAGGCCCGCGGGCACTGGGCCGCGTTGGCTGCTCGGGCTCTTCAATCTCCGTGGCGCGCTCGTGCCGCTTGTCGACCTCTCGCTCATACTCGACGAACGCGCGGAGCCGCTGCGCCGCGGTTCGCGCATCGTCGTCCTTCGTCTCGGCGGCGCGTTTGCGGAGGGCGACCTCTTCGGCGGTGCAGGCGATCCGACGCGCACGCTCGTCGGACTGCTCGTTCCTGAGATCTCAGGGCCTTTCACGCGCGATTTCTCCGCACGCGGCGCGCACGAGGGCTTCACCTTCGCGGGCGCGTCGCATCTCGGGCCAACGATCGTCGACGAGGGCGAGGGCGCTGCGCCGCCTGTCGACGGCGCGCCGCAACTGGTGCAGCTTCTCCGCTGCAGGCGCCTTCTCGAGGGCGACGCAGCGCTGCGCGAGCTTCCGAGGAGCGCGGGCGAATGGACGGAGTGAGCGGTCACAACGGAGGGCCCGCCGCGCGCGACCCGCTGGGGGCGCTCATGGCGCGTCTCTCTCGAGAGAGCGGCTTCTCGCGCGACTCGGCCGCCCGTGCGCGCGGCGCGATCGAGCTGCATCTCGCGTGCCGCGCGCGAGAGAGCGGCACCGCGCCCGAGGTGATGGCGGAGCGCGCCGCGCACGAACCCGCCGAATACTCGCGCATCGAGTCGCTCGTGGCGCCGCCAGAGACCTGGCTCTTCCGCGCGCCAGAGAGCTTCGCGTGGCTTCGCGCGCGTGCGCGCGTACACGCAGACGCGAACCGCGGCTTCCGTGCGCTTCTCGTCGGCGCGGGCGGCTGGTGCGAGCCGTGCTCCGCGGCCGCTGCGATCCTCGACGGCTTCGCAGGCGCGCCACGCGATGTTCCGCCGATCGAGGTCATCGCGGTCGACCGCGACGCAGCGCTCTTCGCGCGGCCGATGCGCTTCTCGGGAATGGAGCTTCGCGGCGGTGTACCGCAGTGGGCGGAGCGGTTCTTTCCGCCCGCAGCCGCAGCCCACGGCGCGGCGAACGCGCGCGAGGCGTCGCCTGAGGTCGCGGCGTGCCTGCGCAGTGCCCGCGGGACGGTCGACGACCTCATTGCGGGCGGCGCGGCAGCGCGTGCGGCCCTCTGCGGTGTTCGGTCGTTCGACGCTGTCTTCTTCCGCAATGTCGCCATCTATCTCGACGACGCCGTGCGCACACGCGCCTTTGCGGGGCTCGCGCGGCTTCTCGCCGACGACGGCGCACTCTTCGTCGGCCACGCCGAGGCCGAGGTCGCCGCGCGCGCAACGGGTCTTGCTTCGGTCGACGCGTCGGGCGTGTTCGCGCTGGTGGCGAGGCGGCGCGTCGATCCCGCAGCGCCAGCGCGTGGCGATGCCATGCGCGCGGCGAAGGACGCGGAGTCGCGCGAGGATTCACGCGAGGATTCACGCGAGGAGCCACGCGCCCAACCGCGCGATCAGCCGCGCAGCACTCCACGACCGCCCGCGTCGGCGGTGCGCGACCCAGCGTGGCATCTCGCCGACGCGGTGCGCCATGAAGAGGCGCGCGACCATGCGGCCGCGCGCGCGGCCGTCGCAAAGGCGCTCTATCTCGACCCGCGGCACGAGGACGCGCTTCTCGCGGCGGCTCGGCTCGCCGAGGCAGCGGGCGACGGGCGTGCGGCGGAGCGTTTCCGCGCGCGTGCGCTGCGCGTGCATCTTGACCTCCATCGCCGCGAGGATCGCGCCTGATAGGCTGCAGTCGACGGACACGCGATGCCCACGAGCGACGAGCCCAACTCCCTGCGCCAGACGCGCGACGACCTCGACCGGATGCGCGCGCTTCTCGATCGCCCGCTCTCGCCCGAGGAACTCGCAGCGAACACGGCGCTCGTGTCCGCGCCCGCCGCCGAACGCTCGGGTGGAACGCGCGGGCTCCTCGTCTTCGCGCTCGGTGCGGAGCGCCTCGGCCTCGACGCGGCGCACGCGCATCGCGTCGTCGCCATCTCCGCCGTCCGCCGCGTGCCGCACCGCACGAACGCGGTGTTCGCGGGAATCGCCAACATCGGAGGCGAGCTCACCGCAGTCGCCCGCGCGGGCCACGCGCTCGGGATCGCCGTCACCGAGCAGGCGTCGCGCTTCATCGTGATCGGCGCGCCCAACGCGCGGTGGGCCTTCGGCGTCGATTCTGTCGAGGGCCTTCGGCGCTTCGATCCTTCGCGCACGCTTCCGCCGCCCGCGACGGTTCGTCACGCTGCTGACGGCTGCACGCAGGCGCTCGTCGAGATCGCCGCGCGCGATGGAAGCGGGTCGTCGCTCGTCTCGATCCTCGACCCAGCGCGGCTCGCAGCGCTCTTCGCGAGGAGCCTCGCATGAGCGATCTCGGCGGCTTCTCGCTCTTCGAGCTCTTCCGCGCAGAGGCGGAGACGCACGCCGCAGCGCTCAGCGACGGACTCGTGCGGCTCGAGGGAACGAGCGACGCGTCGGTGGTGGAACCCCTGATGCGTGCGGCGCACTCGATCAAGGGCGCGGCGCGCGTGATCGGGCTCGACATCGCCGTGCGGCTCGCGCATGCGATGGAGGATGTGCTCGTCGCGATGCAGAAGGGCCGCGAGGTGATCCAGCCCTCGCGCATCGACCAGCTGTTGGCAGGCACCGATCTTCTCGCGTCGCTCGCGAAGATCGACGAGGCTGCGGTGCCCTCGTGGAGCGGCGAGAACGAGCCTGCGCTCGACGCGCTGGTCGAAGCGCTGCG
>JBIKTI010000414.1:0-2947 GCA_044348205.1 Phycisphaerales bacterium
TGCCAGGGGCGCTCCCCGTGATGAACAAGGCCGCGGTCGAGATGTCGATGATGGTCGGCCTCGCGCTCGGCTGCGGCATCGCGCGCCACTCGAAGTGGGATCGCAAGAACTACTACTACCCCGATCTCCCGAAGGGCTACCAGATCTCGCAGTACGACCTGCCGCTCTGCCACGACGGCGAGGTCGAGATCCCCGCGGCCGCGGGCGGAACGCGCTCGATCGGCATCATCCGCGCGCACCTTGAGGAGGACACTGGCAAGCTCGGGCACGAGCTGCCGGGCGGCCACCACTACGCGGGCTCGCTCGTCGACTTGAATCGCGCGGGCACGCCGCTCCTCGAGGTCGTCACCGCGCCCGACTTCGACTGCGCCGACGATGTCGTCACCTTCGCCGAAGAGCTTCGCAACATCTGCCGGTTCCTCGGCGTCACCGAAGGCATCATGCAGAAGGGCCACATGCGGTTCGAGCCCAACATCAACATGATCCTCGAGCTCGAGAACGGCGAGGTCGTGAAGACGCCCATCGTCGAGGTGAAGAACCTCAACAGTTTCCGCGCGGTGAGGGGCGCGATCGAGTTCGAGGCGAAGCGCCAGGTCGACGAGTGGCGCGAGACGGGCCGCACGATGGGCCGCGGCATGAAGTCGACGCGCGGCTGGGACGATGTCAACCTGCGCACGCTCCTTCAGCGCGAGAAGGAAGACGCGCACGACTACCGCTACTTCCCCGAACCCGACCTCGTGCCGGTCGAGGTGAGCGACGCGTGGCTGGCGGAAGTCGCGTCGCGCGTGCCCGAGCTGCCGCTTGCGCGGCGCGCGCGCTACATCGCTGCGTACGGCCTCAGCGAGATCGACGCGCTCAACCTTGTCTCCGAGCGCGACACCTGCTTCTTCTTCGAGGCGTGCGTGGCGTCGGCGCAGGCCGCGGGCGCGTTCAAGAGCGAGAAGGACGCGGGCTACGCAGCAGGCAAGCTCCTCCTCAACATCGGTGCCAAGCACGCGAACGAGCGCGGCGCGGGCGTGCACGCGATCGGCATCTCCGCCGCGCAGGTCGCGGGCATCCTCGCCCTCCGCGAAGAGGGCGCTGTCGGGCCGCAGTCGGTCGACGCGCTCTTCGGAGCGCTCTGCGAGAGCGGCGAGGACGCGAAGGCCGCGGCCGAGCGCCTCGGCCTGATCGTCGTCCGCGACGAAGGCCAGCTCAACGCGTGGGTCGACGCCGCGATCGCCGCGAACGAGGCCGCCGCGAACGATGTGCGCGCGGGCAAGATGGCCGCGATCGGGCGCATCGTCGGCGCGGTGATGAAGCTCGCGGGCGGCAAGGCCGACGCGAAGACCGTGAACGACGCGATCAAGTCGCGGCTCGGGGCCTGAACGCGCGGGAGATCTCGGCATGGATGACCGCACCACCGTCGACTTCCACCACGACATCGAACGCGTGCTCGTCTCGAGCGCGGCGATCGCGCGGCGCGTGGCCGAGCTCGCGCAGCGGGTCGGCCAGGACTACGCCCACGCGGACGGCCAGCTCACGGTCGTTCCCGTGATGACGGGAAGCCTGCTTTTCGCAGCGGATTTCGTGCGTGCGTTGCCGCAGCGGCGGCTGCGGGTCCAGCTGACGACCGTGTCGAGCTATGGCGGCACCCACACCGCCTCGCGCGGCAGCACGCTTGCGGGCGCGCTCCCGAAGCACCTCGAGGGGCACCATGTGCTGATCCTCGACGACATCCTCGACTCGGGCGGCACGCTGCGGCTCCTGCGCAGCGAGTTCGAGTCGCGCGGCGCGGCCAGCGTGCGCGCGTGCGTCCTCCTCCGCAAGAGGATCCCAAGCGCGATGTCGACGCCGTGCGAGTATGTCGGCTTCGACATCGACGACGAGTTCGTCGTCGGCTACGGCCTCGACTACGACGACCTCTACCGAAATCTCCCGTTTGTGGGCACGCTGCGGCCCGAGGCTCGCGCATGACGCGCGGTGGAACGATCGAGCCCGCCGCATCTGCGACGCCCGCCATCTCTGCGACGCAGGAAGCGCGCGCGTCGGAGCGCACGGCGCAGGCAGCGCCCGCCGCGGTCGGCGCCGTGGAGGTGCTCCCGCATCTTCTGCAGGCGACGCTCGGGCCCGACGAGGTCGTGATCCTGCTGCTGCGTCCGAGCCTTCTCTACATCCCGCTCTCCTCGCTCGGCACGCTCGTCGCGAGCGTCCTCATCGGCACAGCGCTCCTCTATGCAGCGCGCTTCCAGTGGAGCCCGTGGTCCGAGGGCGACGCCATTCTGATCGGAGGCGGCCTCGCTGCGCTGAGGCTCGCGTGGGCCGGGGTCGACTGGTGGTTCCACCTCTACGCCCTCACCGACAGGCGCATCCTCGCGCGCTACGGCGTCTTCCGCACGCAGCTCTACGAGGCGCCGCTCTCGCGCATCCAGAACACGGTCGTCGTGCAGCGCCTGCGCGAGCGCCTCTTCGGCCTCGGCACGCTCGGCTTCTCGACGGCGGGCCGCGGCAACTTCGATGCGTTCTGGGAGATGCTCCGCGCGCCGTACGCCGTGCACCGCACGGTGCTCGACGCGGTCGAGCGCTATGGCCGCAGGTGAGCGAGGCGCGCGCGCGGGTTCTCGATCGAGCCCGCGATCTCGCGGAGCAGCGACCCTGTCAGCTCGTTCACGCCGCTCGGCGGCACGATCTGGACGACGACATAGAGGTCGCCCGCGGGGCGGCCGCTGCCGGCGGGCATGCCCTTGCCGGCGATGCGGATCTTCTTGCCGCTGGCGGTGCCCGCCGGGATCTTGAGCGCGACCGTGCCGCCCGTCGGGAGCGGCGCGTCGATCGCCGCGCCAAGCGTGGCCTCTACGATCGAGAGCGGAAGGTCGTAGGAGAGATCGCGCCCCTCGCGCGAGAGCCATGCGTGCGGCGCGATGCGCGCGCGCACCACGAGGTCGAGGCGACCTGGCACGGAGAGGAG
>JBIKTI010000532.1:0-2946 GCA_044348205.1 Phycisphaerales bacterium
ATGTTCGCACAGAAGTTGAGGTGCTGGAGCCTAGCTCGTACCCACTTCGCCCACCGAAGGGCTTCTTGTGCCCTGCGTTCCTGCTCCACCCCCTCAGCCCGAGGTTTCACCCCCATAAGCCTTTGACTTCACCGAGTGCCGACGTAAACACTTCTGGGCTCACCCTTGTCACCCCTTCGGTGACAGCGATGTCCCCATCACAAGCAGCTCCTGCCGCTGATGAGGATCTCGATCTCGGACGCCTGCTTCAGGCCCTCAACCGCCGCCGTCGTCTGGTGTTCCTGGTTTTTGTGATCTCCGTATTGTCCGGAGCTCTGATCACCAGCTGGCAGCGTGCGTTCCGGCCCATTTACCAGGGTAGCTTCCAGCTCTTGGTGAGTGATCCCATCAATACCGACGAATTAAGCAACCGCTCTGAGGGCAATCTTGAGTCTTTTGCGTTGGTGGGTAGTGGATCCACCAATACGGCCACATTGCTTCAGGTACTATCCAGTCCTCTCTTGCTTGGACCGGTTGAGACTCGCTTGGGTTTGGCTCCTTCCACTCTTGGAACTCGGCTGCAGGTGGGGATCCCTGCTAGCCGTGGTGTCAGGGGAGAAGCCGGAGTTCTTGAGGTCCAGATGCAATGGAAAGATTCCGAGCAGGGACAAGCAATTCTACAAGAAGTAAGTCGTGAGTTCCTGAACTATTCCTTGCGCCAGCGCCAGGAAAAGCTGAATCAAGGCCTTGCTTTCCTCGAACAACAGGCTCCTAATCTCGAGGAGCGTGTGAATACCCTCCAGAGTCAGCTGGCAGCATTCCGGAGAGCGAAGGGTTTTGTGGAACCAGAACAGGAAGCTGGTGTGATCTTAGATCAAAGGCAGAGTCTGGTCACTCAGATCGTTGGACTTCAGCAAGAGCAGGCCCGCTTGGAGGGTAGGTTGGCGGCTGTAAGGCGCGGCGATCTCGGCACCAGCAAGATGACTTCGCCTGCTCTTTTGCCGAAAAACGGATCTGCGCCTGCAACTGAATCAGAGTCTTTTACACCTCCTCTAGATAGCCGATCACAATCATCTGGACCTGAACCTCTTAACGATCTGAATCAGTTAGAGTCGGCGCTTGCTGAAGCCGAAGCTAATTTTACTGACACGTCACCACAAGTACGTGAACTGCGGGCAAAGATCAATCGTCTTCGACCAGTTTTGCAGGCACGTCAACTCAGCGAATTACAAGCAGATCTAAGCCAGAACCTTTCTCAGCAAAGGGAGATTAGCCGTCAACTCTCCCGTCTAGCGTTAGTGTTTAAAGCCAATCCCAATCAGATCAAACAATATCAGGCGCTGCAGCAACAACTCGAGGTGGCACGAGATAACCTGAGTTCATACATTAAGGCACGGGAAAACTTTCGTTTGCAAGTCGCGCAGCGGACCGTTCCTTGGAGTATTTTAGTACCTCCCACTTTCGGAACTAAACCAGTAAAGCCGAGTCTGCAACGAAATCTTTCATTGTCGGTCATTTTTGGCTTGATTGGTGGGGTTGGTCTGGCCCTGTTACGTGATCGCCTTGATCCCGTCTTCCACGATCCGCTTGAATTGAAGGATTTCCTGCCATTGCCACTGCTCGGAGTGGTCCCTCACTTGGCTGCTGTCAAGGGTATGACCGTGGCTCAGGCCTTGGAAGCCATGGATGGCGGTGAACGGTTTGAAACGCGAGAATCACTACGCAACCTGTTTGCCAACTTCCGCCTGCTTCGCGCCGATAAAACCGTAAGGCTGGTGGCGATCACCTCTGCCACACCAGGTGAGGGAAAAAGCACCAGTACCTCCTTGTTTGCCCTCACATTGGCCCAGCTTGGTCAACGAGTGCTGCTGGTTGATGCGGATATGCGTCGGCCAAAGCTGCATTCTTATGTTGGGGCCGAGAATGGGGTTGGTCTTTCAACCTTACTCACTGACAGTTCTGCTCAGCTAGAGCGCAGCCTGATTCCGGTTGTACCAGGACTGGATATGTTGCCGGCTGGTCCCATGCCTCCAGACACCACACGTCTACTCAGTTCTGATCGCTGTGCTGAGGTTGTTGAAGCGATTCGAAATCTTCCAGATTATGACCTGGTTCTGTTTGATACTCCACCAGCGATCCTATTGAGTGATCCTATTCTCTTGGCCGAGCATCTCGATGGCTTGCTACTTGTTGTTGGAATTGAGCGTGTGAACAGGGAGTTGCCCCTGCAGGTTCTAGAAAGGATGCAAGGCACCGGTGTGGATGTGCTAGGTGTATTGGCAAACCTGCCAAATGGACGGCGCAGACGCACAAAATCTGTTTATGGCTATAATCAAGGTTATGGATACTCCAAAAGTCGTTATGGAGGCTACCAAGAGCTGGCCAATCGTTACGACTCTGTTGATCTTGCTACCGAGATTTCTCAAGACTCTGATGTCTCTTCAACAGAAGTCCAGCAGCGCCCTCCCAAGATGATCCGAGGTGCATTTAGGTTGGCACGCTGGATTGATCGGCGCGACTAGTCATATTGGATTTATACATGCCCGTTTCTATGGTTAGTTACAGTCTTCCACGCTTGTCGTAATGGATTCAATTCTTTCTAACCCCTAAGCCGTATTGCTTCGGCAGATCATTACACTCTCTGGTGATTATTCATTGTCAAAAAATTAGTTCAACCTGGAACTATGCTTGTTGTTGATTTAGGCCTGTGCTGTAATTCATTCTCGCAGCGTGACATTGATCAGGTTCAAGGTTGACGAGCAATCACTAAGTTCTAATCATCATTCTGCATGACCTTGACTCGCAACATTAATTCAGTCTTGTCCAACAGTCAAATGACGAGCAACTCCATTCAAGAACTGCCATTTCTTATTGCGGTTACGATTTTTGCCACTCAAATTAGTCGTTAAGATCGATGAACTTTCTAAGTCCTTTTACTGAGCCTTTCCTAAGCCAAGAACCAGCGTC
>JBIKTI010000415.1:0-2946 GCA_044348205.1 Phycisphaerales bacterium
AAGGAGAGAAGGAGAGAAGGAGAGAAGGAGAGAGAGAGAGAGAGAGAGAGAGAGAACGAATCGGACTCAGCCCTTCTGGGGCCTTTGACCGACTCACCCGATGGATGCAACGATTGGACTCGGTACTCCGTGCCTCCGTGCCTCCGTGAGAAACCTGCTCGACCGAACGCGACACGGAAATCGCTCCTGATTTTCGTACAGGTTTTCGCAGGCCCGCGCGCAGGCGCGTTATCTTCGCGGCGTGGCGACTTCGTCCGAACACAGTTCCGCCCGGCGCGACGCGCGAGGGCCTGCAGCCGACCGCGAGGTCGAGCATGCGCTTCAGAGCGTGCTCAAGGCCGTCTTCGGCTACGACTCGTTCAGGCCGCTCCAGCGCGAGATCATGCTCGCGTCGCTCGAGGGGCGCGACGCGGTCGCCGTGCTGCCGACGGGCGCGGGCAAGAGCCTCTGCTACCAGCTTCCCGCGCTCGTGCGCGACGGGCTCACCGTGGTCGCCTCGCCCCTCATCGCGTTGATGAAGGACCAGGTCGACCAGATGCAGGCGGCGGGCGTCGCAGCGACCTTCATCAACTCGACGCTCGAGAGCGACGAGTTCCGCGCGCGCTGCGCGGCGCTCGACCGCGGCGAGCACCGCATCCTGTATGTCGCGCCTGAGCGGCTGGTGACGCCCGATTTCCTCGCGCGGCTCGCGCGCTGGAAGGTCGCCGCGATCGCGGTCGACGAGGCGCACTGCATCAGCGAGTGGGGCCACGACTTCCGCCCCGAGTACCGCCAGATCCGCGCGGTGCGCCGCGCGTTTCCGCACGCGCCCGTCCTCGCGCTCACGGCCACCGCCACGCCCGGCGTGCGCGAGGACATCGTCGCGCAGCTCGAACTGCGCGACCCCGCCGTCTTCGTCGCGAGCTTCGACCGGCCGAACCTCGCCTACCGCGTGGTGGCGAAGGACGACGCGCGCGAGCAGACGGTTGCGTTCGTCCGCTCGCGCGGCGACGAGTCGGGCATCGTCTACTGCCAGTCGCGCAAGAGCGCAGAGGCGATGGCGGACGCGCTCGAGCGCGCGGGGGTCTCGGCGCGCCCCTACCACGCAGGGCTCGCGCAGGAGGTGCGCGCCCGCAACCAGGAGGCGTTCCTGCGCGACGAGGTGCGCGTCGTAGCCGCGACCATCGCCTTCGGCATGGGCATCAACAAGCCGAATGTGCGGTTCGTCGTGCACGCCGACCTCCCGAAGAACATCGAGGGCTACTACCAGGAGACGGGACGCGCGGGGCGCGACGGGATCGCCAGCGACTGCCTGCTCCTCTACTCGCGCGGCGATGTGGCCAAGCACCTGCACTTCCTCGCCGAGATCTCAGACGACGACGCCCGCGCCTTGGCGAAGGCGCAGCTCGATCGGATCGTGGCGTTCGCGGAGAGCGCGGGCTGCCGCCGCACGGCGCTTCTGCGCTACTTCGGCGAGGTGCGCGACGAGTCGAACTGCGGCGGCTGCGACAACTGCCTGACGCCGCGCGAGACCGAGGTGGTGACGACCGACGCGCAGAAGCTGATGAGCTGCGTGCTGCGCATCGAGCAGAAGAGCGGATTCCGCGTCGGACTCCAGCATCTCTCCGAGGTGCTCGCGGGCGCAGACACGGAGAAGATCCGCCGCTGGCTCCACAACGAGCTGTCGACCTACGGCGCGGGCAAGGACCGCGCGCGCGCGTCATGGGTCTCGCTCGGCCGACAGTTGCTGCAGGAGGGGCTCCTCGAGGTCGCGGACGATGGATTCGCCGTGGTGCGCGTCACCCCGCGCGGGCTCGACGCGCTGAGGAGCCGAAGCGAGATCCGCGTCGTCAAGCCGATCGCGCCCGTCTCGGCCGACCGCGCGCGCGCACGCGACCGCGGGTCGTCGCGGGGCGATGCGGTCGCAGCGCTGGCAGAGGCCGACGCCCCGCTCTTCGACCGCCTGCGCGCCCTCCGCAAGCGCCTCGCCGACGCGCGCGGCGTGCCGCCGTATGTCGTCTTCTCAGATGTCACGCTGCGTGGCCTCGCGACGAGCAAGCCCCAGTCGAAGGACGAGTTCCTCGCGATCGTCGGGATCGGCGAGAAGAAGTACGCCGACTTCGGCGCGGACTTCGCTGCGGAGATCGCCGCGCACGGGTGATCGCCTTTCCCAGGCGTCCTCGCCAAAGCGCGCCGCCGCAGCGGCGCCGAAACGGCTGTCTGCGTGGGCCTCGCCAAAGCTCGCCGCCGCAGCGGCGCCGAGACGGCTGTCTGCGTGGGCCGCGCCAAAGCTCGCCGCCGCAGCGGCGAGCGCTCTAACCCCGAAACGCTGCGCCCGCCTTCTTGCCGACGAGCGCCGCGGCGGTCGCAAGCGCCAAGGCCATGAACCCCATCGCCCACACGCCGAGCGCGCTCGCGACGCCCGGGCCGTCGCCGAGTCGCTCGGCGAGCGTGAAGATCGCCTTGGTGATCGGATAGTCGCCCTCGCGCTGCGCGAGGATGAGGCTGTCCGAGACCTCGAGCATGGCGAAGCAGAACGCAAGGATCGCGCCCGCTGCGAGATTCGCCGCAAGAAGCGGCAGCACGATCTTCCGCGTCACGCGCCAGCGCGAGGCGCCCGCGTTGAACCCCGCCTCCTCGAGCGCGACGGATGTCTGCTCGAGCCCCGCCACCGCCGCGCGCACGACATACGGCAGGCGCCGCACGGCGTAGGCGAGGATGAGGAACGGAACGGGGTTCGGCACAGGCCCGAGGATGTCGCCGATCGGCTTGAGCGGCGCATTCAGGAGCCACTCGCCGATTCCCCCGGGCAGCACCGAAAAGATGCTTCCGAGCCACTCCGGCGGCGTGCCGTGGAAGGGCCAGCGCAGGCTCGCAGCCACGAGGCCGAACGCGAAGACGAGGCCAGGCACCGCGAGCGGAAGCATGACGAGCGAGTCGAGGACCGCGCGGCCGCGGACGGTTCCG
>JBIKTI010000541.1:0-2935 GCA_044348205.1 Phycisphaerales bacterium
GTCAAAGGTGGTCCCCACAAGGTCCCACCTTGATCCACTTTCTACCAAAAGACATTGATGTTATGTAAAACGTACGCATTTATAGAATTGAATGTTATCTTACTGTTATATGGAGAGATATCCACAGGCGGGATCGTAATGGTGGATAACCTGTGGATAACTTCGTGTATATGAGAATATTTTAAGGTAAATATTCCAGTGATTTTTTAGGCGCGTTCGTAATGTCTAATTAGATAAATATAGGCGAATATGCCAAAAATTCCAGTGATTTTTTATGGTCGGATCGTAATACTTTTGACATAAAAGTTATCAAAAGTTGAAGATATATTATCAGAAATGATAGGTATTTACCCTATTGTTTACATAGTTATATAGGGGATATAAATGACACACCGCCGCCGCTAATCGCGGGGCGGTGGAGTGAATAATCCTAGCCATAATAGCCCTATGATAATACATAATAAAATTTCCATGTGCCATCCTATCATATGTGTGTGACATTAATAAAATTTAATGTCTTAAAAATTCCTGTGATTTTTCCGTGATCGTTCGTAATAGGTTCGTAAAGGTATTGTGGATAACTTGTGGATAGCCCGGCACGCCCGAATCGATTTGTCAAGTGCCCCGCCTTGGAATCGAACCAAGCGTGCCAATGGCGACGGTTTTACAGACCGCTCCCCCACCTTGGGGGCTGCGAGGCTAGGGGCAGTTTAACTTCATGCCCAGGAAGTATGTCTAATCTGCAAACACTATGCGTGTACCAGGGGGAGGAGGATTGCTTAGACCATCATAGTCTGGATTTCGTAGGTCATTCATCAACTTCTCTCCCATCCATCGTGCATCGTTTTCTTCTGTATCCTGATTGCGGAACACGGTGTAATAATAGAAGAACTCCTTTAGCATATTGTCGATCTGTGGCGTTGTATGCAACTTGACAAGCCATGCAAGATGTGAGGGATTGAGCCTACTATCTGCAAAGCCTGACAATATCTGTTTGGATACCTTATCCTCCATGTTTTACCTCCGTGTCGATGATACCGCAAGTCCAGGGCCAAAGTCAATACCTGGAACGTCTGGTGTCCTTGGAAGACCATTGGATCGCTCTACACGATACCGACCGTCCGCGAACCTATCATTAGCACCATACTCAGAAGCGGGGGCATCAGGATCTACTCCGTCGCGGGTAGCAAGGGCAGCCTTCATCTCCTTAGAGTACCGACCACGATCACCTACCTCAAATCCCAAACTTCTTAGATACTCTCTATCGTTCATTCCATGCCCCATTCTCTGTCATGATCTCTACTTGTACCTCTAGGTTATATTCAGCCTGAGTGTAGAATCTATAATCTACATTGACCATTCTAAGTAGGGCAGCATCATTCAGCATAGCCGCCTCGCTGTCATATGTCCTAAGATGCTCATGGGTGTTAGCGTGCAACTCCCATACTGTACCGCCTGGTCCACAGTCAATCTCTAGAAATCTAACCTTCATTACTCCACCGTCCAAAATGATAGTTGGCCTGCATATTCTTTCTGCTCACGCTCGTAGTCTGCGAGAGTGTCCATAGGCTCATCACAGTCCCACCACAGGGCATCCCACAGGCGCAGATCATCAAGTAGGCTACGTCCTGTCACTACCGCGCCATTCGGCAACTCATAGGTGCGATCAAACACAGACTCATCAGATACGTCATAGTCCCAATTCTCGGGAACGTCTGCCCAGCCTAGAATATATGGATCGGAGTCGCGCTGCAACTCATCGAAAATCTCCTGCACGCGCATCTGAATGTCAGCGGGAATGGGCGGGTAAAAGTTAGCAGTAAGGTGCATGGTGATATTAGTCATTAGCCCTCCATAGGTTCGACTTTGGCGTCTTTCCAATAATCCCACAGGTAGTCGGTAGAAATCAAGAGTCCGTCCAACTTATCTCCTAGGACTTCCTTGATAAACTCATGATCCTCGTCATCCTCAAACTCTCCCCATACTTCCAGGGGCAGGACAATACGATATTGTTTCACTTCCACTTCCAATCTACTGAGTAGGGGAATCCATAGTCCTCATCATAGTCCAAACGCTCGCCCATTACAAGCAAAGCGTCTGCTGCTTCTTCGCACTCTACCGTTACAATGAATGTGTGTTTCATCAGTTATCCCGCGTAGGGCTGGGTCCAGTCCCAGGCGTACTCCTGGAGAAACTCCTCTACCCTAGCGATAGCCTCGCTCTCATCCTCTGCGTCAATAATGAAACTAACATTCTGAACCTCTACCGAAACATCCATCACTTCTCCCTAAGCACTAGGCAATCATCAACAATATCTAGAGTATAGTCGTCAAACATGGCGGGGTCAAGCCAGTTGGCAATAAACTTACCAGCGAATTCTGGATTGAAGTAACATACAATGTTACTCATCACGCCTCCACAAAGTTGTAGTAGTAACGAGTATAGCCAAGCGGGTTGGAAGAATCCTCGGGACGGAGGATAGGATGATCTCCAAAATCCAATGTCCCCTTCACACCATCAGACATACGCTTGACTACACACATGCCATAAGCAAATCCTAGAACCTCATACTGCTCTAGCATCTGATCTTTGGTAAGCATATTACTGGCTAGCATTAGTCGTCAGCCTCCTCAAATGTCATGAGATACAAACTCTGCTCTCTTACCACCCACACCAAGCCCTCGCGGGTATTGGTGTTGAGATATTCTAGCGCATCCTCATAGGTCCAGTCAATAGCATCAAAAATTTCTTGTATCTCATCATCGTCCATCACATACCCAGGCTCACGCAAGTTGGCGGCATCTTTGACGAATCTATCCCAATCCAACTCAAAGCCATAATCATGAGCCAGTTCGATAACTAATAGAGAGAACTCAACAACATCACGACGGCTACCGTCAATGTAGCAACCAGTCTCAACATCACTCAGATTCAT
>JBIKTI010000416.1:0-2929 GCA_044348205.1 Phycisphaerales bacterium
CGGGTTCGCGGTGGCGACGAAGGTGAAGCTCGAGCAGAGGACGAGGTCGCCCGGCTGCACGCCGAGCGCGATCAGCCCGAGGTGGATCGCAGCGGTGCCCGACGAGGTCGCGCAGCAGTGCATCTCCGCGCCGTCCGAGGAGAGGCGCGCGGCCATCTCGCGCTCGAACGCGTCGACATTCGGCCCAAGAGGCGCGATCCAGTTGGTGCGGAACGCCTCCTCGACGAAGTGTCGCTCCGCGCCCGAAAGGTGCGGCGGCGAGAGGAGGATCTGCTTCGGTTCGTCGGTCGGCATGGCGTCGAGGAAAGGGGTCACGGAGTGGCTATCGGCGGTTCGCGGCGGCGGGGCGATCCCCGCCTCAGAGAAGCCGCGGCGGCGTCGGGTCTATCGGCAATTCTCGCGCGATTTCAGGAGACGGGGGCGCGCGAGGAGACCCGGACCCGTGCCACTTCAGACCCGTGCCACTTCAGACCCGTGCCACTTCAGACCCGTGCCACTTCAAACCCGTGCCGCTCGAGTTTCTCTCGGTACCCGCTGGTACCCGCCAGTTCCCTCGCACAGCATGCGCTCAGCCCCACAGGTCGGCGATCGGTACGGCGAACAGGCCGTCGCCAAAGCCGACCGTGATTTCTCCGTCGTACAGCACCACGCCGCATGCGAACCGCTTGCCGGTCGCCTCGCGCAGCCTGCGCAGGCCACGGAAGTCGGAGGGGTGCACCGTGGATGACGCCTTGACCTCGACGCCGCTCACGCGCGACCCCGAGTGCTCGATCACGATGTCGACCTCGGCGCCGTCCTTGTCTCGGAAGTGGGAGAAGCCGATCGCGTCGTCGGCACCCGACGCTTGCCGCCGCAACTCGCCAAACACGAAGGTCTCGAGCAGCTGGCCGAGCATCTCGCGGTCGTTCCAGAGATCCGTCGGCGAGAGGCCGAGCAGCGCGCAGGCAAGGCCGCTGTCGCTCATGTGGAGCTTCGGCGTCTTCACGAGCCGCTTCAAGCGGTTGCTGTGCCATGGCGGGAGCTCCTCGACCACGAAGATGCGTTCGAGCAGCGTGAGATAGTCGCGAATCGTCGGCCGCGACACCTGGAACGGCGCCGCAAGCTCGCTCACATTCATGAGCCGCGCGGTCTGCGACGCCGCCAGCTTCAGAAGCTTCGGAATCGCGTGGAGAGAGCTGATCCGCGACAGGTCCCGCAGGTCTCGCTGAACCATCGCCTCGACATAATCGGCATACCACTGCCTTCTGCGTGCCGTCGTCTTTCGTGCGAGGGCGGCGGGGAAGCCGCCACCGGCGATGCGCACGGCCAGTTCCTCTCCGAGGCGGCGCGAGGATCGCATCTTGAAGTCCCCCCGCATGATCGCGCCGAGCAGCTTCGGTTGGCGCCGCTCGATCTCGCACTGGGCCATCGGATGGAGACGGATCGAACCCATCCGTCCGGCGAGGGAATCCGCCATCCGCGGCAAGAGCAGCACATTCGTCGACCCCGTCAGGAGGAACCTCCCGGGCGTGCGCCGGCGGTCGACCTCGACCTTCAGTGGAAGGAAGATCTCGGGCGCGCGCTGGACCTCGTCGATGATCGCGCGGTCCGGAAGCCTCGCGACGAAGCCTGCGGGGTCTTCCTGCGCGGCACGCCTCGCGGCGTCGTCGTCGAGGTTGATGTAGTCGAAGCCGAGACGCTTGCCGACCTGCATCGCAAGCGTCGTCTTGCCGCATTGCCGCGGCCCATGGACGATCACGACGGGCGTGTCGGACAGCGCCTCGGAAAGCGGCTTCGCGGCGAGTCTCGGCAGGTGAGGGTCGTCCGGCATGCGGCTGATTGTAACCTTAGTGTTCGGCTATCTGCAACTTCTAGGTGCGGCCATCTGAAACCTTTGTATGCGTCCACCTGCAACCTTCGGATCGAACGCTTGCCGGCGGCGCAGTCGATCCGCCGAGGGCGTCGACGCAGTTCGCCCACCTGTTGACGGCGTTGAAGCCAGCGACGAGCTTGCGATCGCCGCGCCTTGCGGAGCCCCATGAGGCCGTCGAGGGTGTACTGCTCGTCGCGCTTCTACAGGCCGCGAGTGCGCATCAGCTCCGCGATCACGGACGGATCCCCTAGATCACGGTGCCACCAATGTCGCTGGCATGGCCCCTCCGGTTCCGAAGCGCGGCGTCGGCGATCCGCATGACGCAGTGTGTACAGGAGGAGCATCCATGCATCCTCGGCGTCGCGGTCGCGCAGCTTCTCGAGCTTGCGAAGTCCCAGTTGGGTGGGCCACCTTACAAGCAATGAGCAGGCATTCCGCGTTGGCTTGATTCCAGAGTCGGCGACCGCACGGAACGCGTCCTCCCCGTCGAACCGCGCTTGTGTGCACAACTCTCCAATCTGAATCAATCGGCGGAGCTGCATCTCGGGTCCCTGTGCTGCGAACCACTGCCGAAGCGTGTCGTCGGCCTCATGGCCCTGCACCCAGCGGTTGACAAGAAGCGATTCCTCGAAGTCAAACATGATTGATCACCTATGGGCCGGCACTGGCTGTGCCGCTGGGGATAAACCGAACATGCGGCAGATCAGGCTTCAGCGGATCGCGAATCAAATCGACGGCGGTCTTTCCCGTCTCCAGTCTCATTTCTTCGCCTGGGAGTGAGTTTCGGATCTTGGACCAGAGTCGCTTCGGTACGCTGGGTATCACATAGTCCCAGTCGCCTGTCCGGACTCCTCTCGCACGGCTACCGACGAGGTAGATCGGTCGCCCGATTCGATCCGCTGCATTTTGGATACGCGCTGCCTGGTTCGGCGTGAGTCCGGCTTGGGCGGCGGTTCTTGCCCCTCCCGCCCCTCCCATGCCGCAACCCGTGTTGTGCACCACCACCCCGCACGCGCCGACGAGGTAGCGGCTGGTGCCTCGGACGGTGAGGTTGTAGACGGGCGCGACAGCGTGGCG
>JBIKTI010000417.1:0-2906 GCA_044348205.1 Phycisphaerales bacterium
AGCGTGCGCTTGGCCTCGCTCCTGAGGGTCGCCTTGCCCGAATCGAAGAGCACATCGCCTTCGATGGTCAGCACGATGGTGCCGTCGCGATCCTCGGCGGTCACGCCCGCAGGAAGATCCATCTGCGGCCCAGGGGCGACATTGGTCGCTGCGACCGCGGGGGGCATCTCGTTCATCCTTCCCTGAAGCGAGCTGTTCTCCATCTCGAGGCGACGGCGCTCGGCCTCGCTCGACTCGAGCGCGCCGCGGGCCTCGTCGCGCTGCATCGCGAGCTGCGCGTTCTCCTCGCGCAGCATCGAGAGCTCGTCCTTCTGGGCGCTGTTGCAACCTGCGAGGAAGCCGCTGGCGGCGATGGCCGCGAGCAGCACGGAACGGTAATGACGGAACTTGCCAGGCATTCGGTGGCATCCCTTCCAGAGGAGTGCAGGGCGGGCGCCCGAGGATCCATCCTCGGCATCAGCGGCCGCGTGCGGCGCATTTCACCGCCGATCGCTCGGGCGCGCAAGTTGGGCGGGCGGTGATTTGCGCGGATTTTCCGCGCCAACGCCCTCGCCCTCCAGGCCCGTGCCGAAGTACGGCTCCAGCGCCGGAACAGCCCGCAGCGCGGCATGGATCCCCTCGTAGAAGAGATCGATTCCAGCGACGACGGGCCCACGCGCGACGACGAAGAGGATCGCGGCCGCCGCAAGGTGCGGCCCGAACGGGATTTCCCGTCGGAAGACACCCGAGAAACGCCGCAGCACGAAGCTTGCGATCGCCCACACGAGCGAGATGAACACGGCCACGAAGAACGCGAGCAGCGCGACCTTCCACCCGAATGCGGCTCCGATGGCGGCCTGCAGATGCACATCGCCCATGCCCATCGCCTCGCGGCCGAATGCGAGCGAGCCGAGGATGCGGATGGCGATGACGAGCCCCCCGCCGACGATCCATCCGAGCATCGACCCACCGAGGAGGGTCATGGGCTGGCAGACCGTGTCCGCCGATGTGTAGTCGAGAAGCGCCGCGACGACGCATGCGACCCCCGCGCCAGCGAGTCCCGGGAGAAGGAACGCCATCTCGACCACCATCTCGCGACGCGCGTGGGGATAGGCGGCGCCGTCGTCGCCTTCGCGCACATAGTCGTCCCAGTCGGAGAAGCTCCGCCTCAGCATTCCCCTCGCGAGCAGCCACCGCGAGACGCCGAGCCCGAGCAGCATGCCCGCCGCCGCGAACGCCACCGTCCAGCTCGCGGGCGGGATCGGAAGCGCATCGCGCAGGTTGCGCGCCTCGGGGAGGAAGCCCTGCACAGTCCATCCCACGAAGGCGACGACCGTGACGGCCGTCGGGATCTCGACGGGGATCAGCATGGTCCGCGCGTCGATGATGGTCATTGCGATCAGCCCAGAGATCGCGATCACGACCACCGTGAACGCGGGCCAGCTGCGCGCGAACCCCTGAAGATGCCACCATGGGCTCGCTGCGTCGTGGAAGAACCCGTTCACGCCGCGGTCGAGGGGGGCGTACAGAACCAGGAACACAGCGGCGAACAGGACGCCCACGAACAGCTCGATGAGCGGGTACTGCGGGCTGATGCGCGCGCGGCACGCGCTGCAGCGGCCGCGGAGCCTGATCCAGCCGAACACGGGGATGTTCTCATGCCAGGCGAGGCGATGGCCGCACAGCGGGCAGCGCGAAGGAGGCACGGCCACGGACTGCCCCGTGGGGAGCCGCCACACGAGGACATTCAGGAAGCTCCCCGCACAGGCGCCGAAGGCGAACGCGAACAGGGCGCCCACGAGGGTCGGCGCCCAGATCGAGAGGAAGAGGCTGGTGTCGTGTGGAGACATCTCGTTCAGGCGTTCAGGCGGGCAAGCGGTCGTGTGCGGGACGGACCTCGTTCAGCCGACGGTCACTGCGCCGATTGCTCTGCCTCCGAAAGCGAGAGCTGCCGCACAGTCACCTCGGCCTTGTCGAGGAGTGCCTTGAGGTGCCGCACGAGCTGCTCGCCCCGCCGATAGGACGCGAGGCTTTCCTCGAGTCCGATCTCGCCCCCCTCCATCGACGCGACCAGCGTCTCGAGTTGAGCAACGGCCTCCTCGTAGCCGAGGGCCGAAATCCGCGGGTCGATTCCGCCCGCCTGCGTCGCATCCGCCGCGTCTGCGCCCGAACCCGTCGCAGATTCGCCTCTCGAGTCCTTCCTGCGTCCAGTCATGCTGTGCTCCCTGGTTGTAGATCACCGCCACCATCGCGCACGACCTTCGCCGCAAAGCGCCCGTCCGCGACCTCGACGCGGACGACAGCGCCTTCCGAGGCCGCCGCGATGGTCCGCACGAGCTTTCCATCGCCGTCCGTCACGATCGCGTAGCCCCGCGCGAGCGCAGCCTCGGGGCCCGCGGAACGGAGGCGCTGCTCGAGGTGGCCCGTCGCGCGCCGCGCGTCGCCGAGACGCCGCGACACGGCGCGCCCGAGTCGCTCCTCGGCCTGCGTCAGAATCGTCCGCGCAAGGCGCACGCGCATCTCGGGCGACTGTCGCGCGAGCCGCTGCGCCAGGATCGAGACCTCCGCCCGCCCGAGCGAGACCCGCCTGCGGAGCCGCTCGGACAGGGCCTGCGCGAGAAGCGCGGTGCGTTCGCGTGCCCGCGCGAGCCGCAGCGCCGGCGCCACGCGCAGGAGCGCCCGCTCGAGTTCGGCCACGCGCTCGGCGCGGGCACGGAGCGACCAGCGCATGGCCTGGCGGAGATCCCGCGCGACGCGGTCGCTCCGCTCGAGGAGCGCGGCGCGGTCGGGGAGAAGGAGCATCGCCGCCTGGGTCGGCGTGCTCGCGCGCCTGTCGGCCACCAGCTCGACGACGCTGGTGTCGACCTCGTGGCCGATCGCAGCGACAAGGGGCACTGGAAGCGCAAGCGCCGCCTCGACCACCTCGC
>JBIKTI010000418.1:0-2904 GCA_044348205.1 Phycisphaerales bacterium
GCGTCACGCTCACCACGCCGTCGATCTCAACAAGCTGCCCCTCGACGCCGCGCGCGAGGCGATCGCTCTCCGCGAGCGAGGTCCCTGGCGGCGCCATCAGGAACACCGTGAAGGTGCCCTCGCGGAAAGTCGGAAGGAACGAGCTGCCGAAGCTCGATGCAAGGACGAGCGACGCGAGCGTGAGCGCGCCCGCGCCTGCGAGCACCGTTCCGCGGCGCGCGATCGACGCGCGCAGCAGGGGCTCGTAGCCGCGCTTGAGGACGCGCACGAGCGGGCTGTCGCCGTGCGATGCGGCTGCAGAGGCCCCGCGGTCGAAGGTCTTCGCGAACATGAATCGGCAGAGCGCGGGCGTGACCGACAGCGCGACCACGAGCGACGCGAGGATCGAGACGATGTAGGCGACGCCGAGCGGCTGGAAGAAGCGGCCCTCGAGCCCCTCGAGGAAGAGAAGCGGCACGAACACCATGCAGATGATGATGGTCGCGAAGACGACCGACGAGCGGATCTCGTTGCTCGCCGTGAAGATCACATCGACCGCGGGCCTTCGCTCCGCGGGCGGCAGCGTCGCGTTCTCGCGGAGCCGCCGCAGCACATTCTCGACATCGATGATCGCGTCGTCGACGAGCTCGCCGATCGCGACCGCAAGCCCGCCGAGCGTCATCACATTGATCGAGAGCCCCCACGCCCAGAGCGCGAGGAGCGCGACCGCGAGCGACAGCGGCAGCGCCGTCAGCGTCACGAGCGTCGCTCGCCAGTTGAGCAGGAAGAGCAGGATGATGACGGCCACGATGACCGAGGCCTCGACGAGCACCTTCACGACATTGTTGACCGCGCGCTTGATGAAGCGCTCTGCGCGGAACGGGTCGCGGTTCAGCACCATTCCCTCGGGGAGGGACTTCACGGTCGCGTCGAGCACTGCGTCGATCCGATCCGTCAGGTCGAGCGTGTTGGTGCCCGGCGTCTTCTGCACGCTGACCACGACCGCGGGGATGCCGCGGTCGGCGCCTGTGCCCCGCTTCGGCGACGGCCCGAGGCGCACATCGGCGACATCGCCGACCGTGATGGGCGTCCCGCCCTCCATGCGCACCACCGTGCGCGCGATGTCCTCGACCGACCGCACGCGCGCCATCTGGCGGATCGGGAGCTCCTGATACTCGACCTCTGCGAGGTAGCCCGCCGTCGCGGTGCTGTGCGCCCCGCGCGCGGCCTCGACGACCTCGTCGATCGAGAGTCCGTGCGCCGCGAGGCGGTCCTGGCGCACCTCGACCTGATACTGCGGAAGCTCGCCGCCGATCGAGACCACCTTGGCCACGCCGCCCACGGCAAGCAGACGGTTCTGCAGCGTGAACTCCGCGAACGCACGGACATCGAGCGGGCTGACGCTTCCGTCGGGCGAGCTCAGCGCGAGGAGCATCACCTCGCCCGTGATGCTGGTGACGGGCGAGATCTCGGCGTGCACATTCGGCGGCAGCGACTCGCGAACCGCAGACAGCCGCTCGGACACGAGCTGCCGCGCGCGATAGAGGTCTGTTCCCCAGTCGAACTCGACCCAGATGATCGAGAGGCTCGTCGAGCTCGACGAGCGAACGCGGCGCGTGTCGGGAAGGCCGTTCACGGCCGTCTCGATCGGGAAGGTGACCGTGGTCTCGACCTCGTCGGCCGAGAGGCCGCCCGCCTCGGTCATGATGACGACCGTCGGCGCATTGAGCTCGGGGAAGACATCGACGGGCATCTCGCGCAGCTTGAGGCCCGCGAACAGCACGAGGAAGCCCGCCATCGCGATCACGAGCGACGAGTTCCTCAGCGAGAAGGAGATGAGCTTCGAGAGCATGTGTTGTCCTTCTCAGTGGTCTTCCGCGTGGAAGGTGCCGTCGGAGTGGAAGTGCCCGCCCTTCGGCGCGCTGCCGCTCGTCGCAAGCATCAGCTGGTAGTTGCCCGCGAGCACGATCTCGTCGCCCTCGCGGACGCCGCTCAGGACGACGACCCAGCGGCCGTCGTCGACGCCGAGGTCGGCCTCGAGGCGAATCGCCTTGTCGGGGCTCTTCGGATCGCGGCGGAAGACGATCGCCTTGTTGCCGTCGCGCACGACGCAGCCGAGTGGAATCGCAAGCTCCTCGCTGCCGCCCTCGAGCGTGACTTCGAGCGAACCCGCGACGCCCGCGCGTGCCCACGGAGCGAGCGAACCAGGCGTCACGAGGAGATCGATCGTGCGGCTCTCGGCATCGGCCTCGGGGGCGATGGAGAGTGTGCCCGCCATCAAAGTCGTTGCTGCAACCGACGCAGCTCCTGGGGGCGCAATGCGCGCGCGAAGTCCATCACGCAGCCGAGCGAGATCTCCTTGGAGCGCATGAGCGCGGAATCGGATGTTCTCGGGCTGCATCACCGTCACAACCCGCGCGCCGTCGTCGGCGAGGCCGCCCTGCGTGACTCCGAGGCCATCGACAATACCGTCGGCGATTGCGCAGACAACCAAGCCATCACTCGACGTGCTGTCGCCGCAGGCGGCGCGAATCGCGTTGCGGCGGGCGTGCAGCGCACGAAGTTCGGCCTTGGCGCGCTGCTCGTCGGCTTCGAGCATTGCGTCCTTCTCCATCACATCGGCAAGTTCCGCGCGCGTCGCCGTCAGCGTGACACGCGCCTCGGTGGTCTGCTGCGCGCTTCCACCACCCGCTTTCTGCAGCGCATCGAGTTGGGTCAGACGCTCGCGCCAGAGTTCGACCGTCTCCGCGAGCGCTTCCTCGTGAACACGATGCGCCTCGCGCAGTGGTCGCATCGACGCAACCTTCGCTTCGGTGGCCGTGATCTCCTCTTCGAGCGCGCGCCACGTGGGTGCATCGATGCGATAGAGCGGCGTGCCCGCGGCAACGCGCTGGTACTGCGCAACGAGGATCTCAACGCGACCAC
>JBIKTI010000527.1:0-2901 GCA_044348205.1 Phycisphaerales bacterium
GACGGTCGAACACGCCGCGCAGCTCCACGCTCGGAGCCTTGCCTTCGTACAGGTAAATCTCGAAGTTGTAGGTGACCTTCTCCTCCAGCGGCCTGCGCTGGTCGATGGTCATCGTCTCGTAGTTGTCCAGGCGCTCCTGGGGCGTGGTTCCTTCCACGCCCATGAACACGAACAACGTGTCAAGGTCGTCCATCACACGCGCCGGCGGCGTGGCGCTTCGCGCCATGCGGAGGTACTCGGCGATGCGGAGGTGGATCAACTCGTGCGAGAGAGTCGATACGTCGCCGCCCTTGCCGATGAGGACGTTCAGAGTTCGCGGGTCGAATCCGCCGCGGGCTGGGCCGGGAGCGGCCTGTTCAAGGATTTCGCCATCGCCGTTGAACTCATCTTCCCCGACAGGAACGCCTCCCTCAATTCCGTCACCATCTTCTGATGCTGTTCCGGCGTCATCGAGAAGATCGTCGATTCCCTGTCCAGAGGCATAGCGAGCTGCGACTGTTGCTGCGGCATCTTCATAACTGACGTCTGCTGTTTGTCTTGCTCCGAGTTCGCCATATAGCCTCTTTTCGTAGTACCAGAGTATCGCTTGAATGTCCGCGATGCTAATGGAAATGCCCTTGCTTTCTAGCATCTTTTGGGCGCTGTTCACCGACTCAAGCATAAAAGTGCGATCCGTCGCGTTGAACGGGGCATCCTCAATATTCTCAAACGCAGTCTTATAAATGGTGTTCGCCGCACGTTCCACTCGATGCTCCTGAAGCATCGCGTCAAACTGATCGCCAGCTAGAGTCTTTGCCTCCTCCATCCACTTCAACTTTTCAATGGTCTTGGATGGTTCGGATTTCCCGACAAGAACGGCTAGCCGCGTCTTGAATCCGCGCTTTTCGTATGCGGTGCGCGGCTCCACAACAGCCGAAAGCACTTCGTCATCCGACAGCGATTCGTTTCCGATGAGCTTCTTGAACTTGTCAAGCGCGCTTCGCGTGTTGGATTGCAACAGCGTCCCGCGATATCTGTTAAAGGTTCGTGACCACCACCTATCCATCGTGAGATAGCCGTGCGCTCCCATCAAGTTTGCGTAGAACGCTCCGAGCTTCGGCCCAAGTTCAATGGCAGCCAGCGGCAGTTTGATGTGGGCCTGATAGTCAGACTTCATCTTTCCGCCGGCCTTCTCAGCAAGCTTCTTCAGTTCCGATACCGTCTCCTCCTGCATCAGATAATCATGCATCTTGTCCGCGCCCATCGTGTCATAGAGACGCTGGACGACAGCAAGATTCTTATCAATGCTTTCCTGACGAGCATGTCCCTTCGATGTCGTGAACCGACCCGTATCTCGGAAGTTCCCGTAGATGTCCATTGCCTGGGCGAAGTTTGGGACAACCTTCTGTCCGTCCGAGGTGAGGGCAATTAGAACCGTCATAAGGTTCCGCGCAGTCTGGTCAGTCTTCAATTCAGAGAAGACATCTCCCATTCGGTCAAGTGCGCGCTGGAACTTCTCTGAATACCAGCCGACCCCGGACTTCTCCGGGTTCTGCATTTCAAACTCAACTTCTTCTACCATCCAATTTGCAATCTTCTCAATAGATTCCCTACTGCGATCCTTCGGGCCAATCAGTCCATACTTATCTCGCTGGCGCGCCTCAAGTGCCGCAGCTACTTCTCGAGTCTTGTATTTCTTGGACGGATCAAGTCCATACTTTTCTAGAGTCTCCGCTCCAGATCTAACGGTCGCCGCCTGCTCAAACAGCTTCGGGCTGGTGATGTCGAAGCGGCGCGACAGCGGGACGATGTTGCCCTGCTCGTCGCGGGTGACTGGGTCGGCGAGTTTGATCTTGTTCTCATTGAGGACAACAGTTGAAACAAATGTGCCCTCTACTGCATCTTTATCTTCGTCAAGCAGTTTGACGATGTCATACCCATCTACTGCGGCAGATTCCTGAATGTCTTTCCATCTTCGGCCACTCCATGTTCCTTCCCAGTCATACAGCCGTCCGCTCAATACGGCATCCTCTGGTGATACAGATTCACCAGTAGACCGATCAACGAAATCCCATTCTCCATCTTCCGCCCATTTGCGAATCCACGCTATTGCTTCGGGTGTTGGCTGAGTCAAATCAAGCGTTCGTCCACCAACATAGAAACGTCTTGCGCCACCTTCCTTGTTCGCATACTTGTCGGCAACGTCTTGATTTGTGGTCGTAAAGATTCCCGGTTCACGCCGTGAGCCACGGCGATATTCCGTGATTTGCGCTGCGTTCCGATCTCCTCTCCACACAATTTCGGTAAGTCCACTCGCCCTCGCCGCCTCGTCCACCATTCGCTGCGCCGCTTCCATGTCGCCGCGCTCAACCGCCGCAAGGTAGTCGGCGTCCATGCGGGAGATGGCGGCCTGCTCAAGCGTCCCCTCCGCCTGTTGCGCTGCTGACGTTTCCCCTGGCACAACCTTTGCCTCCAGCTTCGCACGCATTTCTGCTTCACGCTGGGCTTGTTTTTCTTCGTGCTGCTTCAGATCGGCTTCGGTTGCATAGGTGGCAATTACCTGACCCTTTGAAGCCACCTGCCCATTACGACGAATGATCGGACGGATGGTCTGCTTGATAGTTTCCGGTTCTTGGTTCCTCTCGTCAACTTCCTCCCAAGCAACCACGTCAACTTCACGCCATCCGTCTACGTACTTTTCCCCAATGGGGTTGTGGATTTCAATTCCGCGCTGTTGCATGAACGCATCAAGCTTGGCAAGCATTCCCTCCACTGCGGCAAGCGTGTTGGCATCTAGGTTTTGGCGATTATTGTCAAGACGATTGCGAAGCCGCCATGCCTGATGGGCAATTTCCACGTCGTCGTTGGCGTTGATTGCGTCGTTTAGGCGACGCACGGAATTCTTGATTCCGGCCACGGCCT
>JBIKTI010000419.1:0-2900 GCA_044348205.1 Phycisphaerales bacterium
TCGTCGGTCCAGTAGATGAACTCCTGGCGCGGCCACGCAGCCTCGCCCTTGAGCGCGGGGATCAGGTTGTAGCCGTCGAGGTGCACCTTGTAGCTGCGGCCGTTGACGGTCTGGCCCTTCTTGAGGTCCTCGGCGACGGTGGTGTTGCCCGCCGCAGCGAGCAGCGTGGGCAGCATGTCCTCGTGCGCTGCGATGTCGTTGACGACCGTGCCGGGCTTGATGGTGCCGGGCCAACGGATCACGCACGGAACGCGGTAGCCGCCCTCCCACTGCGTGTTCTTCTCGCCCTTGAACATCGTCGTGCCGCCGTCGGGCCAGGTGAAGCTCTCGGCGCCGTTGTCGGTCGAGTACATGATGATCGTGTTGTCGAGCTCGCCGAGCGCCTCGAGCTTCGCGAGGAGGACGCCGATCTGGCGGTCATGCTCGACCATGCCGTCTGCATAGATGCCAAGGCCAGTCTTGCCGTCGACTCCGTCGGCAAGGTGCGTGAAGATGTGCATCTTCGTCGAGTTCCACCAGAGGAAGAAGGGCTTGCCTTCCTTCACGGTGCGCTCCATGAAGTCCATCGCCTTCGTGTTGACCTCTTCGTCGAAGGTCTCCATGCGCTTCTTCGTGAGCGGCCCCGTGTCGGTGACGCGGCCGTCGGCGAAGCTGTGCATCACGCCGCGCGGGCCAAAGTTCTTCTTGAACGCGGGATCCTTCGGGTAGTCGGGGTTCTCAGGCTCTTCCTCGGCGTTGAGGTGATAGAGGTTTCCGAAGAACTCGTCGAAGCCGTGCGCGGTCGGCAGCATCTCGTCGCGGTCGCCGAGGTGGTTCTTGCCGAATTGCCCCGTCGCGTAGCCCTGCGCCTTCAGCATGGTCGCGACCGTCGGGTCTTCCTTCTTCATGCCCTCGGGTGCGCCCGGCAGGCCGACCTTCGTCAGTCCCGTGCGGATCGGCGACTGGCCCGTGATGAACGCCGCGCGGCCCGCGGTGCAGCTCTGCTGGCCGTACCAGTCGGTGAAGATCGCGCCCTCGCGACCGATGCGGTCGATGTTGGGCGTCTTGTAGCCCATCATGCCCATGTTGTAGGCGCTGATATTGAACTGCCCGATGTCGTCGCCCCAGATGATGAGGATGTTGGGCTGCTTCTTCGCTGGAGCCTTCTGCTCGGGCGTTGGCGTGGGCGCAGCCGAAGTGGCGGTCGAACCAGCCTGCGCCGCACTGGCGCCGGAGAGGCCGATCACGGCGACCGCGAACGCTGGAAGCGCACGGCGAGCTGCGGAAAGAACGCTGTCGATCAAGTGAGGCACGGCGTGGCGCATGGAGGCTCCCTGGATTCAAGTGAGACCTGGGAATTCCCCAGGGATTCTGGACGGAAGTTATGGTCGCCCGCTTCATGCGTCCAATGCATCGGAATTGTCGCAGCGATACGCTGCGCGCATGGATCTCGACCTCCGCCACCATCGGCACGCCATCGCGCTCGCGGAGCACCGCCACTTCCAGCGCGCCGCGAAGTCGCTTGGCATCTCGCAGCCCGCCCTCTCGCGCAGCATCCAGGAACTCGAGCGCCGCGCGGGCGCAACACTGTTCTCTCGCACCTCGGACGGCGCGGAGCCCACCGATGTCGGGCGGATCTACCTCGCGAAGGCGCGCGCCGTGCTTGCGCAGGCCGGTGAACTCGCGCGGGAGATGCGCTTGATCCGCGGCCTCGAGATCGGCGAGCTCAAGTTCGGCGCGGGCGTCTATCCATCCGAGATGTTCGTGGCGAAGGCGATGGCGCGCATGGCGCGCGAGCATCCGGCTGTGAAGCTCACCGCGATCGCGGGCAGTGTGGATGCGCTCCTCCAGATGCTGCGTCGCCGCGAGATCGACTTCGTGGTGGGCGACCTGAAGACGGCGGAGGCGGAGCGCGGGCTACGCACCACTCCGCTTGCGTGGCACACGGGCTACCTCGTGGTGCGCGCGAGGCACCCGCTTCTTTCGCTCACGGCGCCAACGCTCAAGGATGCGTTGCGCTATCCGCTGACGCTGACGACGCGCGTTCCCCCCGACCTGCTCTCGAGCTTCCTTCAGGGTCATGGTGCCGCGCGCGAACCCGCGCGCACGCTTCCGTCGATCACCTGCGATTCGCCGGGCATGATGAAGTCGATCGTCGCGGAGAGCGATGCGATCGGGCTGATGCCGATGTCGCTCATCGCGCGCGAACTCGCGGACGGGTCCCTCGTCGCGCTCCCGATCGAAGCGCCATGGCTCGGCCGCACCTTCGCGATCGTCGAGCTCGAGAACCGCACTCCTTCGCCCTCCGCCGAGCAGTTCCTGCATTTCGTCCGCGAGGCCGACGCGGAGGCGGCGCGCACGGCACCCCCGCAGCGGCGGCGACGAACGCGTCAGGCCCAGCCCTGATCGCTACGGCGCAGGAGCGGGCGCTGCGTTCGACGGCGTGCTCAGTGGAGCCGTCGGCGCTGCGTCTGCGGCCTCCGCGGACGGCGCGATCGGCCACGAGAGATCGTCCTCGGTGCCGAACACGCCGTCCGACCCGGCGCTCTCGATGCTGGCGCGCGTCGGCGCATCGGGGCCCTCGCCCTCCGTGACCACCTTCAGGACCATCGGCGTGCCCCACGCGTCGAGCACCGCCGCCCCTCCGTTCAAGGACTCGATGTCCGAAGGCCAGTCGCCTGTCGCAGCAAGGTGCTGCGCGGCGCCGACCGCTGCCCACTGCTGGCTCCCGATCGTGACGGCGACGGAACTCTGCGTGCTGAAGCCCTGCGCGAGGCTCGCGAAGAAGCCGAACATCATGGCGAAGGCCGCAAGCACCGCGCACGCGATGAGGAGCCCGACGACGGAGAGCACCGTGCCCGCGATCGCAAGCCCCTTCGGCTCGCGGCGCATGGCGATGATCCCAAGCACCAGGCCGACGA
>JBIKTI010000542.1:0-2898 GCA_044348205.1 Phycisphaerales bacterium
TTCTTCGGAGGGGAAGCAGAATACGACAGTAGGAAGTTAAACGCAACTACCCCCTGGCTTCTCCCCACGACGGGCCGATCTCGACGTCCACACGGGAGGGGACTTCCAGGTTCACCGAGCCCGCCATGATGCGGGCCGCTTCCTCGGCCTCCGCCTTCGAATTGACGCTGACGGCGAGCTCGTCGTGCACCTGCAGGAGAATCTCAAAGCCCGCCTTGTGCAGCGCGACCATCGCGGCCTTGGTCTGGTCCGCCGCCGAGCCCTGGATAAGGCGGTTGAGGCCCTTGTAGGTCATGGCCCGCTTGATCCGTGGTCCGTACTCAATGACAGCCTGTTCGCGGGGCAGGGCCTTGTTGATGCCGTACTCGACGGGCTCCCAGAGCGGGAAGCGGCACTTGCGGCCGAGCAGGGTCCGGATGGAGCCGCCCGAGGCCGGGTGTTCGATGCGCTTCATGACCGCGTTCACGGTGCCCTTGAGGAACGGGACCTTCGTGTGGAAGGTTTCGATCAGCCCCGCGGCCTCCTCCAGGGGCATGTCGAGGGAGTCCGCGAGCTTCTGCTTGCCCATGCCGTACATGAGCCCGAGCCCGATGGTCTTGGCGGCCTTGCGCTTGATGCCGGCCATGTCCGCGACCATCTGGTGGAAGTCGGTGTCGGGGTTCTCCCGGTACGCCTCGGCCATGCGCTCCGCGCCGGGGAGGTTGAGCAGGGTGGCGTAGTGCACCAGCAGCCGCGGCTCCTGGGAGCTGAAGTCGTTGGCGGCCCAGAGCTCGCCCTCCCGGGGCAGGAACAAGGAGCGCACGGTCGGCCCGATGACCTCGTGCCGGGCGGGCACCTGCTGCAGGTTGGGGTTGTTCATGGAGAGCCGGCCGGTGACCGTGCCGCCGTCCTCGGAGCGCATCTGGTTGATGTGCGGGTGGATGTGGCCGTCCGTGGCGCTGTGCTCCAGGTACGGGCGCAGGAAGGTGCCGTGGGTCTTGTTGAACTCCCGGGCCTCCACGATCAGCCGGGCGATCGGGTGTTCGTGCGACTCCAGGAAGGTCTTGGTGAAGCTCGGGAGCCCCGTGCCGGTCTTCGGGTAGGGCTGGTTCAGCTTGTCGAACGCGCGCGCGATGCTCTCCGCGGCCCAGATGTCCACCTTCTCGCCCGAGAGCGAGCGTATCTGCTTGACGTGCTCGGCCTCCCGGCGCTGGTAGTCGGCCAGGAGCTGCTCGCAGCGGTCCCGGTCGAAGCGGATGCCGCGGTGGGTGATGTTGATCAGGATGGGCAGCAGGGCGGTCTCCAGGTCGAAGACCGACTCCACCTCGTCGCGCCGGAGCAACGGCTTGAGGTGGTGCCACAATCGGAGCGTGAGCGCCGCGTCCTGCTCCGCGTACTCCCCGACGTACATCGCGGGCAGCTTCCAGAGCCCCTTCTTCGGGTGCACCCCGAAGTCGTGGGCGGCGTCCTTGAGGGCCTGCTCGGACTTGATCTCCTTGAGGTAGTCGAAGCCGAGCGAGTTGAGCGCGTAGCTGTAGCGGTTCTCGTCCAGGATGGGCGCGGCCAGCATGGTGTCGTAGATAGTCCCGTGGACCGTGAACCCTGATGCCTTGAGCCAGCCCAGGTCGTACGCGGCGTTGTGCATGACCTTCGGGCAGGGCAGCGCGAGCACGTCCTTCATCCAGCGTTCCACGATGCGCCGGTCGAGGTTCCCGCCGCCCTGGTGTGCCACGGGGAAGTAGCCCCGCCATCCGTCCACGGCGATCGCGTAGCCGACGATTTCGCCGTCCTTGCGGGGCCAGCCCGGGCCGTAGGTTTCCATGTTCGGGTCCCGGGTTTCCAGGTCGATGGCGATCTCCGCAGCCCCGGAGAGGTTCGGGAAGCTTGCGGGGGGCAGCCATTCGCTGGTGCGGGGGAAGAGCGGGGAGGTCATCATAGGTGGAAGCCTTTTTCGCGGTTGCGCGGGAGGATGATGTGCAGGCTCTGCTTGGCGCGGGTGACGCCGACGTAGAGCAGGCGGTTGATGTCGTCGGAGTTGCGCTGGTAGTCGCGCGCGAACTTCGGGGAGAGGTCGGACAGCAGCAGCACGTTGTCGGCCTCACCGCCCTTTGCTCCGTGGATCGTGGACAGTTTGATGGGGGCCTTGCCGGCGAGCTTCACGCCCCGGCGCAGCAGGGCGATGATGTAGTTGCGCTTGTCCTCGGCGATGCGCGATAGGGCCTCGTGCCAGATGGCGTCGGTCGTGAGCCCGTGCTCGCTCTGCAGCTTTTGCAGGGTGTAGAGCGCGGCGGGGTCTGCGGTGCGCAGCCCCTTGTGTCCGTGTTTCACGGCCCCTGGGCCGAGGTACTTGTAGATGGTCTTGACGGCGCTGAGGGAGACCTCGCGGCCCTTGCGCAGGGCCTCCCATCCGAGCACGGCATTCATGATGCTCTCGGGGATGCTGCGCTGCCCATAGCGTTCGAAGAGCAGACCCTGAGACTTCAACCAGTCGTGCATGTCGGTGAGCATGTAGTTGGTCGAGGCGAGGACGAGCCAGTCCCCTGCCGTGACATCGACATGGTGGAAGTCGTTGTAGTAGCGCACCTCGCCGCCTTCCTCGCGGGCCTCCCAGGTCTTGGGCTGACGCTGCCGGATGCGGCGCACGATGGTGTCCGCGAGCGCGTGGATGCGGCTCGGGACCCGGTAGGATCGCTGCAGCACCCGCACATCGCCTTCGAAGCCGAGGAAGCTCTCGACGTCCGCGCCGGCCCAGGTGTACACGGCCTGGTCATCATCGCCCGCGAGGAACGTCTGCTCGGACCGCTCAACGAGCGCCTGGACCAGCCGCCATTGGAGCCGGGAGAGGTCCTGGGCCTCGTCAATGATGAGCGATATAAGCCGTGGCAATCGCTCAGGCTCCTCCAGGACCCGCTCCAGGAG
>JBIKTI010000420.1:0-2896 GCA_044348205.1 Phycisphaerales bacterium
CGGGGGAGTCGACGGCTGGCATCATCCGTTCCGCATGCTGAAGCATGCGGGCACCCGTGATTTCGGTCCCACCAAAGGGAGCCGCCGCAGCCGCGACCGCTCAAACCATGAGTGCCCGCAGACGTGAGTCTGCGGAACCGTTGGTGTCGGAGTCGACGGCTGACATCATCCGTTCCTTGGACTTCGTCCAAGGGCACCCGTGCGTGTCGTGTCGGGCGGTTCGGATCGTGGGAGCAGACAACCAAGGGTGCCCGGGGACGGAGTCCCCGGAACGAGGATCTTCGGAGTCGACGGCTGGCGTCGCCGGATCCTTCAACCGCTTCAAGTGCTCGAACTACTTCAGGTCCTTCGCCTGCGGCAGGTCGCTCAGGCTCGCGATGCCGAAGACGCGGAGGAACTCGGGCGTCGTGCCGTAGAGCATCGGGCGGCCGACTTCCTCGGCGCGGCCCGTGATCTTCACGAGTCGACGGTCGATCAGGCTCTTGAGCACCTCGCCGCACGCGACGCCGCGGATCGCCTCGAGCTGCGCGCGCAGGATCGGCTGGCGGTAGGCGATGATCGCGAGCGTCTCGAGCGCGGGCTGCGAGAGGCGCGTCTGCGCGCGCGCGCCCTTCATGCGCGCGAGCACGGGGCCGAAGGCCGCGATCGTGAGCATCTGGCGTCCGCCCGACACGCTCTCGATCCTGAAGGTGCGGTTGGCCTCCGCGTACTGCGTGTTCAGCAGGTCGACCGCCTCGCGGACGAGCCTCGCGGCCTCGCGGCGGCGCGCCGCGAGCGCGGACGAGTCGTGTTCTGCGGCGGCGCTCGACTCCGCTGGCTCGGCGTCCTTGGCGCCGCGCTGCGCAGCGGGCACAAGCCCCAGCACCTCCGCGATGCGAGCGTCGGAGATCGGTCTGTCTGCGAGCAGGATCGCGGCCTCGACCCGCAGGTGGAACGGCATCGTGTGCGAGGGGAGCTCGGGATCCTCGAGGTTGATCGCGAAGAGCGACGGGTGCTCTGCGTCGCCACGGCGGCGTCGCTTGGGCGCGCTTGGCGCGGCATCGTCCGTCTGTGCGGCTGCGTCCATGCCTTCCACGCCGGCAGGAGGCGTGGTCGCCTCGTCGGCGGCTAGGGGAGCATCATGCTCGTTCATGGGCGTGAGGATAGCGGGTCACGGCGAATCGCTGCGTTTCGCGAGCGTTCGGTCAGCGCCGACCGCTGCGGGCGAGCGAGACGCGCGCGTACGCGAGTCGCTGGCGATGCTCTGCCTTCGCGCGCGACTCGAGCGAGCCGATGCGGAGGGCCTCGGCGCTCGCTGCGGCGAGCTCGCTCTCCGCGGCCGAGGCCGCGAGGGCCGACGATGGAGTCACCGAGTCGGCGAGGATCGTGAGCGTTCCGCCGTTCATCTGCGCGAAGCCGCCATCGAGGAGGAAGAGCACCGCGCCGCCGGACCGCTCGACCCTGAGAGGCCCCTGGCCGAGACGGACGAGGAACGGCGCAGCGCCCGGGGCGACGCCCTTCTGCCCGTCCCACGCGGGGAACTCGATGTACGAAGCCTCGCTGTCGAGGACGCTTTCCGTCGGGGTCACGATGTTGCAGCGCAGAGCCATGGGGGAAGAATCGTACGGGACGCTCGTCCGCGGCTCAAGTGACGGGGAAACGGCGATGCCCAAAAAAACGCCGCCCGAGCGCAGATGCGTCGGGCGGCGGGCGGAAAGGGGCACAGATGGTTCGCGGTACTGCGTCGCAGTGGCTTCCGTCGGGCGTTCCTCCGTTGGGAACTCTTCAGGAAGCGGTTCCAGACTGACTTTTCGGCCCCGTCAGGCTGGTGCTGTGCTCTCTCCGTTCTTGAGGCGGTGGATGAAGGTCTGGGATTGCTGTTGATCGAGCGAAGATCGAACGGAAAGGTTCGAATCAGCGCCTGCGGCGACGGGTGGTCGCGAGGCCCGCCGCTCCGAGGAGCGCGAACGCACCAGGAGCAGGGATGGGGACGCCCACGCCGCCGAGCGACGACGAGAACGACGCTGTGGCGTTCGCCGAAAGCGTGAAGTTGAGGTTGATGGCGACATCCGTGCCGAACACGGGCGCGGGTGCCGATGGCTGCATGCCGCCGAACGACTGCGAGCCGAGCGAAGTGGCGCCCGTCGAATTGCGCACGACATTCATCGGCGCCGTGAAGAGCTGGCCCACGGTCGATGTCTCGGTCGTGGCGGACCACATCGCGGGTTGGCCGACCACTGAGCGGAAGTAGCCTGCGCCCTGCGTGATCAGCGTGCCAGACAGCGAGCCGTTGAAGAGGCCTGTGAGATTGCCTGGAATGGCGGAGGTGGGCAGCACCAGGCGGATCGAGTACATCGCCTCGGCGCCGCTCAGGTTCGTGATCGAGAAGGTGCCCGCCTGCGTTGCCGCGGACGACCCGCTCGAAGCCGTCAGGTTGTAGTTGAGCTGCCAGGTTCCACCCGTGCCGAGCACGACGCCCGAGTAGGTGCCGACGCCGCCTGGTGAGACGGAGTTCGGGTTCAGCGGAACGGTCTTTCCGAACGCCCCGGTGTTGACAGTGAGTTGCATGGGCGGCGCGGCAGCGAAGCCAGCCGATGAAACGGCGGCAGCAGCCACGGCCGCGGCGAACCGCGTCCTGCGTGCAATAGACAGCATTTGAAAGTCCCTCCCAAGTCCAAAGGAACTCAAGCTGTGCTTGTGTTCCTCCCTAGTCCTCAGCCGCATCGGTTCCCGCCGATGCGACAGTTTATTTCCACGCACGGAGCGTGGCCCTTTGACCCTCAAAGTAGCGCAAGCAACCCTAAGGGCAAATCCGTTTGGGAAATTCGTCCGATTCTGCCCACGCAGAACCACCGAGGGCAGTCCTAGAAGCGGGGATTGCCGGGGCTTCGAGCGCCCCGAAGCGGTCGCGGGCGTC
>JBIKTI010000421.1:0-2893 GCA_044348205.1 Phycisphaerales bacterium
GAGCGCCGTGTTGGCGGGCCCGCGCGCGCCAGCCGCGACATCGACCTCGGTCGTCGAGCCATGGCGCTTCGCCGTGTTGCGGCCGAGGTGCTGGTCGGGCAGGAAGAGGATCTTGATCTCCTCGCCCTGCGCGCGCGGCCTGGTGCCGCCCGCGAGCGCCCACTCGAAGACGCGCGACGCGTTCGAGCTCGTGCAGCAGGCGCCGCCGTGCTCGCCGACGAACGCCTTGATCGCAGCGGTCGAGTTCACATAGGTGATCGGGATCACGCGCTGGCTCGTTCCCTCGATCGCCTCGTGGATGGCCTCCCACGCGTCGACCGTGTCGTCGTAGGCCGCCATGTCTGCCATCGAGCAGCCAGCGGAAAGGTCGGGCAAGATCACCTCGACATCGTCGGCGGTCAGGATGTCTGCGGTCTCCGCCATGAAGTGGACGCCGCAGAACACGATGAACTTCGCGCCACGCCTCGGCGCCTCGGCGGCCGCCATCTGCGAGAGCTTGAGGCTGTCGCCCACGAGATCAGCGTGACGGATGACACCATCCTGCTGGTAGTGGTGCCCGAGGATGAGGAGCCTCGAGCCGAGCTCCGCGCGCCGCGCCGCGATCTGCACGCCGAGTTCGTCCTCGGTCGCGTTCAGATAGCGGTCAGGAAGAGACGGCTGCCAGAGCATGAGGCGCGGATTGTAGGCGATCGCGGCTCGGGAACGGCGAGTACAGCGCGATCAGTCCTCGTCATCCGCCATGGGCGCGGGCGCCCCGATCGCGCGCGGTTCGCCGTCGACCTCCTCGAGCGGCGTGGGCGCCGTGACCGTCGCGACGGCGGGCACGCCCACCTGCTTCTCGATTGCGCCTGCGAGCGCCTCTGCGTGGATCGGCGAGTCGCACACGATGAAGAGGGTCGACCCAGAGCCGCTCACATGGACGGGCGACCGCGCGACTCCCTCGACCTGCGCACGGAGTTCGCCGAGCGCGGGCGCGACCTCGAGCGCCGCATCCGCAAGATCGTTGAACGGCATGTCGGCGCGCAACCAGCCGCTCTCTCCCGCTTCGACGAGCCCGCGCACGCGCGGCCCATCGAGCCGCGCATCGGGACGGAGGCGGTCGAACGCGTGATAGACGGGCCCCGTCGGGCACGCGATCGGCGGAAAGACGAGGACGAGATGCACGACCGGCATCGCCACGCGCGTGAGGCGCTCGCCCGTCCCCTCGACGAGCGCGCTGCCGCCGCGGACGAGAAACGGCACATCGCTTCCGAGCTCGCGCGAGATCGTCTCGAGGTACTCAGCGCGCAGGCGAAGGTCGAAGAGCGCATCGAGCGCGCGCAGCATCGCAGCCGCATTCGACGAACCGCCGCCGAGGCCGCCACCGACGGGAATGCGCTTGCGCAGGCGCAGCTGGATCGGCAGCGCGCAGCCGATCTTCGCCTCGAGCAGCGCATGCGCGCGCACGGCGAGGTCCTTGCGGATCAGCCAGTCGATGTCGCTGCGGCGCCGCGCCTCGTCGTGCCAGTCGATCGAGAAGCGACTCGGGCGATCGGCGGGCAGGCGCTTCACCTCGAGCTCGTCCGCGAAGGCGGTCGTCACCATCCAGCTCGCGATCTCGTGCATGCCGCCTTCGATCGGGGGGGACACGGAGAGCGCGAGATTGACCTTCGCGGGCGCGATGCTGACGACGACCGAACTCATGGCGGGAGGATAACCAACGCCGCCGCGCGGGCTTCGCGCGCCCTCGCGCCACGCCGCTATTCTCTCCCCATGGCTCACGCACGCGCCTTCGCCCCCGCTTCGTTGAACGCCGCGGATTTCTCCGCGATCGAACCCCATTACGGCGACCTCCTCGGCCGTCCGCTCGCATCCGCGGACGACCTCGAGCAGCTGATCCTCGACCGCAGCGACCTCGACGCGCTCGTCGCCGAGAAGGCCGCGAACCTCTACATCGCCACGACCCGCAACACCGAGGACAAGGCCGCGGAGGCGGCGTTCCTCGGGTTCGTGCGCGATGTCGAGCCGAAGCTGAAGCCGATCGCAAGCGAACTCGACAAGAAGATCGTGACGAGCGCGTTCGCCGACGCGCTGCCGAAGGCGCGCTACGAGGTCCTCCTGCGCGGCATGCGCGTCGACATCGAGCTCTTCCGCGAGGCGAACATCCCGCTCGAGACCGAGCTCGCGGAGCTCGACCAGAAGTACAACCAGATCATCGGCCGCATGACCGTCGAGTTCGATGGCAAGACGCAGACGATGCCGCAGATGGCGCGCCATCTCGAGGAGACCGACCGCGGCCTGCGCGAGCGCGCGTGGAAGGCGATCGCCGAACGCCGCCTCGCAGACCGCGACGCGATCGACGACATCTACGACCAGATGCTCGCGCTGCGCCAGCAGATCGCGCGCAACGCTGGCTACGACAACTTCCGCGACTTCCAGCACCGCCGCATGAAGCGGTTCGACTACACGCCCGCAGACTGCATGCGCATGCACGCGGCGATCGAGACGCACCTCGTGCCGATCCAGCGCAGGCTCGACCGCGAGCGCGCGCAGGCGCTCGGCGCGTCGCCGCTCTGCCCGTGGGATCTCTCTGTCGATGTGAAGGGCCGCAAGCCGCTGCGTCCGTTCGACGGCGCCGAGCAGCTCATCGACGGCTGCTCGCGCATGTTCCACGCGATGGACGCGGAGCTCGGGCAGATGTTCGACTCGATGAAGGAGGGCGACTGCCTCGACCTCGAGTCGCGCCCCGGCAAGGCGCCCGGCGGCTACCAGTACCAGCGCCAGCACTCACGCAAGCCGTTCATCTTCATGAACGCGGCGGGCATGCACCGCGACCTCGTGACGATGGTGCACGAGGCGGGCCACGCGTTCCACTCGCTCCTCTCGAAGGAGGATCCGCTCGTCGAGTACCGCG
>JBIKTI010000512.1:0-2891 GCA_044348205.1 Phycisphaerales bacterium
GCCGTCGCCGCTGAGGGCTTCTCGCTCTTCTTGCCCACCGGCCGCTTCTGCGTCCGGTTTTTTGCTGTCTGGGCCCTGATCGGTCTTTGTACCTGTTCCCCTGGGCCGCTCCCCTGGCCAGGCTGGAGCCATCACTCGCCTGGGTGCCATGACCATCCCTGCCAGCACGCCTGTCGCTTCCACACCGGCAGCTGAAATGCCGCGGCTGCTCGATCGTTTTGCCACCTGGTTTGCCGATGCGGTACAGCACGCCATCGGCAGCCTCCACGACCAGGAGGCCATGGCGCCGCCGCCGATCGGCGTGCAGCCCTACCGCGACCGGCCATCGAAGCTCCGGTAGGTGAGGGCCTCGGCGATCTGGCCGGAGCCAATGCTGGTTTCTCCGGCCAGATCCGCCAGGGTGAGGGCAAGGCGCAGCACCCGCTCCCCGGAGCGGGCTGAGAGCTGGCGATGTCGCAGGGCTGCTTCCCAGAGTTCCAGGGCTGGCCCCTCGATCCGCAGGAGGCACTGCAGCGCCGCTCCCGTGAGCTGGCTATTGCTGCAGCCGCCTGGGTTGCGCTGTTGCATGCGGGCACGGGCTGCTTCCACCCGTTGCCGCACGCTGCCAGTGCTTTCCTGTGGGTTGCTGGCGATGGCTGCCCCTTCCCGGCTGCTGTTCGGCCTGTTGCCCCGCAATCCGTTGCGAAACGGGGCGCTGAGGGCTGCGCTGTCGGGGCGCTGCAGCACCACCTGCAGGTCGATGCGATCCAGCAGGGGGCCCGACAACCGGCCCCAGTAGTGGCGCCGCTGGTTGGCATTGCAGCTGCAGCTGCGTTCGGGGTCGCCATGCCAGCCGCAGGGGCAGGGGTTGGTGGCCGCCACCAGGGTGATGCGGCACGGGAACCGGCTGCGGTGGCGGGCCCGGTGGATCCAGAGCTCACCCTCCTCCAGGGGTTGGCGCAACAGATCGAGCACCTCGCGCCGGAATTCCGCCAGCTCATCGAGAAACAGCACCCCCCGATGGGCCAGCACCAGCTCCCCTGGCCGCGGCACGGCGCCGCCGCCGATCAGGGCAGCGCCGGTGCAGCTGTGATGCGGCGCGCGGAAAGGGCGGCGGCTGACCAGCCCACTGCCTTCCTCCAGCAATCCCGCCACGGAGTGAATGCCCGTGATCTCAAGGGCCTCCGCGGAGCTCAGGGGCGGCAGCAGCCCGGCCAGGCGCCGGGCCAGCATTGTCTTGCCGCTGCCTGGCGGCCCGCACAGCAGCAGGTGATGACCACCCGCCGCGGCAATCTCCAGGGCGCGGCGGCCATGCTGCTGGCCACGCACCTCGGCCAGGTCTTCGTCTCCTGAAGGGGGGCTGCTCCAGGCCCGCTGTGGCTGCGGCGCGGCGCGGGGTGGCTGGCGCACCAGGGCCACCGCCTCGCCGAGGTGGGCAGCCGGCCAGATCGCCAGCCCCTCCACCAGGGCCGCTTCGCTGCCATTCGCGGCTGGCACCAGCAGGGCTCGCGCCCCTTCCCGGCGTGCCGCCAGGGCGATGGCCAGGCAGCCCCGCACCGGCCGTAGCTGTCCGTCGAGTCCCAGCTCACCGCAGCTCCACACGCCGGCGAGCAACGCTGGTGGCAGCTGGCTGCTGGCCGCCAGCATCCCCAGAGCCACCGGCAGGTCAAAGCCTGGCCCCTCCTTGCGCAGGTTGGCGGGGGCCAGATTCACCACCACCCGGGTGAGCGGCACCTTGAAGCCGCTGTGGCGCAGGGCAGAGCGCACCCGCTCGCGGGCCTCCTGCACCGCCGCATCGGCCAGCCCCACCATCTGCAGGCCGGGCAACCCGGGCGCCAGGTCCACCTCCACGGTGACCGCGCGGGCCTCCAGGCCCAGCAGGGCCGCTGTGCTGCAGCGTGCCAACATCGCGCTCCGGGATCACTGATCCGTCAGTGCCACCCCTGTCCCAGTGGCAGGCCCATCCCCGCTCTTCGCTCTGCAGCAGGTTTCATGGCGAGCTCCGGCGACAGCCCAGCCAACCCCACGATCTTCGGCCGCATCCTCAGCGGTGAGATCCCCTGCGACCAGGTGTATGCCGATGAACGGTGCCTGGCGTTCCGCGACGTGGCGCCCCAGGCGCCGGTGCACATCCTGGTGATTCCGCGGGAGCCGATCGCTCGCCTCGATGAAGCTGGTGAGGACCACGCCCCCCTGCTGGGGCACCTGCTGCTGGTGGCGGCCAAGGTGGCCCGCCAGGAAGGGCTGAGCGGTTTCCGCACGGTGATCAACAGCGGCGCCGAGGCTGGCCAGACCGTGTTTCACCTGCATGTGCATGTGCTCGGTGGCCGCGAGCTGACCTGGCCACCGGGCTGACACACCAGGCTGATGGGCCTGGCTGACACAGCCGCACTTACGGGCCAGCGGCGACAATGCCCTCACGCCGTGCCGCCCCATGAATCCCCTCAAGGCCTTCCGCAGCCAGCTGGGCAAGCTGCAGCGCCTGGCCCAGCCCTACTTTCTGCCGGTGGAAGACACCAGCGCCTGGCAGTTTCTGCTGCTGGTGGTGGCCCTGCTGGCCGTGGTGGTGGGCACCACCCTGCTGCTGCTCACCGGGGCCGTGAGCCTCAGTGGTGCCCTGATCCCCGAGCTGCGCAGCCGCTTCCTGCCCGGTGTGCCCGAGCAGGTGGGGGCGATCTGGCGCAGTCCGATCGGCGTGGTGGTGATGGTGGCTCTGGCGGGTGGCCTGGGCTGTTTCGGCGCTTTCCGCGGCAAGTTGCGCCAGGGGCGATGGCTGCCCTGGCTGATGCTGGGCGTGATCGTGCTGCTGATCCTGGTGATCAACGGCATCAATGTGGGCATCAGCTTCATCGCCCGCAATGTCGACAACACCCTGGTGGCCTACGACAACGAGGGCTTCTGGCAGACCGTGG